>CAWUKE010000038.1:0-14945 GCA_963922935.1 uncultured Alphaproteobacteria bacterium
GACGATGATTTCGAAGCGGCTGACTATTCGCGCAAAGGCCCTTACATCACGATGCGCTTTAAGTTCGACCAGCACACGGCCAAAGGTCTGCTGCGCCGGATCAGCCCGTCGACTGTGGACATGACGCGCGAAGACCCGATGCCGCAAACGCTCAGTCAAGCGCAGGCGATTGCGGCAGCTCCGGTTGCTATGGTTGCGCCAACGCCGGTTCCTGTTCCGCGGACGTTCACCTGCTGGGACGGCTCGCAAGTGTCCGACCTGATCTTATGTCCCGTTGAGCCCAAGCCTAAGCCTAAACCCGAGCCTGTTGTCGTGGCCGAAACCTTCCTTTGCGAAGACGGCCTGACGACCGTCTCTGATCTGGCGCTTTGCCCCGTTTCGCTTCCAGCGCCGCGTCCGAATTTGAATGTCTGCACGGACTCGCCTGTAGCGCTCTTTGATGTCCCCGCAGATGCCGCCTTTACGCCGATCACCCATTTGGGCACTGATCCGCAATTTGGCGATAGCCGGGGCCTCAGCCCGCGTCAGTTCTACATGAAGCTGAACACGGCTTACCAAGCTGATCCGGCTCACGCGACGTATCTCGACTATCTGTTCCGCTCCTTGGGCTATGCAGATGGCTGGGCGGCAGCCCGTCCGGAAATGTTCAGCGATGACGTCCTGCCCGTCGGTACGCGCGGCATTATGGGCTTCGGCGATGATCATCACTATGCGTTCAAAGTTTTGCAAGCTAATGATCAGGACCGTGAAGCCTTCCGCATCCAGTCCGCCAACGGACAAGTCGCCCACTTCATGAAGACCTGCGGCAACTATTTTTATGGTTGCGAAACCCAAGCGGCTGCCAATTAAGGCCCAGAGTTCGCGCCCAGCCGAAACGCAGCGCGCGCAACGCAGTGAGCACGGTGTGGCTTCGGCTAGCCTCCGCAGGAGCCGAGCGCAGCGAGAGATCGGTGCTGGTTGGAAAGGCGGAGAATGATGGGAGATGGACCCACCGATCAAGTCGGTGGGAGCAGATAAATTAAAGAGGCCTTCTCCCTTCATCCGCTCTCGCCGGCTTGACCGGCGAGCCCAGCTCCCAACACTATCCATCTTCTAAGCGTGAATGAGTTAGTCAAGAACGTCGCCGCCATCGCTGCGAGGTCCTTCGGACGCTAACACAAGACCCCCGTGCTCGCTTTGCTGTGCGCGTCGCCCTTGTGTTGTAGGCGCGCTTTGAAGACGATTTAGAACTCTGGCCCCTACGCCACCATCACACTCGCCGAACTCTCCGGCAAATCTTCCCCAAAGGCCCGTTGATAGAACTCGCTAATCACGGGGCGTTCTAACTCGTCGCATTTGTTCAGGAAGGTCAGGCGGAAGGCTTGGGCGAGGTCGCCGTCAAAGATGCGGGCATTTTCGGCCCAGTTCATCACCGTGCGCGGCGACATAACCGTGGAAATGTCGCCATTGATAAAGGCGTTGCGGGTCATGTCGGCGACGCGCACCATGGACGCAATCGTGTCGCGCCCTTCGGCTGTGTCATAAGTCGGGCTTTTGGCCAGAACGATTTTTTCTTCCTCATCGTGCGGCAGGTAGTTGAGCTGGCAGACGATGGACCAGCGGTCCATCTGACCTTGGTTGATCTGCTGCGTGCCGTGATAGAGGCCGGACGTGTCGCCCAGTCCGACTGTGTTGGTCGTCGCAAACAGGCGAAACGCGCTATGCGGCGTGATGACTTTGTTTTGGTCCAGCAAGGTCAGGCGACCTTGCGCTTCCAAGACGCGCTGGATCACGAACATCACATCAGGGCGTCCGGCGTCATATTCATCAAAGGTTAGCGCGACCGGATGTTGCAGCGCCCAGGGCAGCAGGCCTTCGCGGAATTCCGTGATCTGCTTGCCGTCTTTCAGGACGATCGCGTCCTTGCCGATCAGGTCAATGCGGCTGACATGGCTGTCGAGATTGATCCGCACCAGCGGCCAGTTGAGGCGCGCGGCGACTTGTTCAATGTGGGTGGATTTCCCGGTGCCGTGATAGCCTTGGATCATGACGCGACGGTCATAGGCAAAACCGGCCAGGATCGCTTGGGTGGTGGGGCCGTCAAAGCGGTAGGCTTCGTCAACGGGCGGGACGAATTCGCTGGCCTCACTAAAGGCCGGCACCTTCATATCGAAATCCACGCCAAAGACGTCGCGCGCATTGATCGTCGTGTCGGGCTGGAACAGCGGGAATTGGGCGTCGCTCATCTGGGTCGGCTCACAGTATAAGGAAAATTTGGTGGTCTCTAGCGTCTGATTACGGGATGGCCAAGCGGGCCGATGGGGTGAGGCCTGCTTTGTCTGTGTCTATCACCCATGCGTTCTGTCGCAGGGCCATGTAGCCCTCAAAGGCGACTTAGCCGAGGTTCGCCCCTTTTAGCACCTTATAGGCCTTGATCACCCGCTGGAAGCTTTCTTCCGCGTCGCGCGCGCCCTGGTTGGCGTCGGGGTGGAATTGCTTGACCAGCTTGGTGTAGCGCTTGCGGACTTCGTCCTGTGTCGCGCCTTCATCGAGGCCGAGATCGTGTAGGGCTTTCAGCGCCATTTTAGAGACCGCGCGGCGCGGCATGGTGTCGACACTGCCCGGATCGACGCCGTCGCCGAACATGCCGTAGCCTTCGGCCGTGGACGCGGTGGCGCCGGCTTTGCGGCGGCGATTGGCTTGGGCGCGTTCAGCCGTGTTTTTACGGACGTCCCATGTCGGGCGGTGGCCGTGGCGCGCGCCTTGCTGCCACTCGGCAATATCGGCGTCAGACATGCCGGAAAAGAAGTTCCAGTTCTTATTATATTCGCGGGCGTGAGCTTGGCAGAAATTATAATATTCGCGCAGGCGATCTGGCGATTTCGGCGCTTTGCAGCCGCCCATCTTCTCGCAGCCAGGCCAGTCACAAGGCTCTTGCTCCGGCTTCTTCTTTTTCTTGGCGCGCGCGGCGCTAATATCGATACCTTTGGATTTCCAAGAGGACAAACCAGACTCCGTAACGGCCAAAAGGGGAAATTCGCGAAGGCCGCAACATGGACGTAAAGGCGGTCTCAATCAAGGGCGGATGTCTGTAGGGCCTTGTTCTTTGAGAAGGAAATTCGCACATAGGCGCCCATGAAGACAATTTTAAGCACCATTGAGGCGAAGCTGCGCGCGGCGTTTCATCCAAGCCTGTTAGCGGTCGAAGATGAGTCCCATCAGCATGCCGGTCATCGCGGCGCGGCGGAGCATGTGGCGGAACATGGGGCGGGGCCGAGCCATATTCATATCGCGATCACGGCCGAGGCGCTGGGTCCGCTCTCGCGTCTTGCCCGCCACCGCGCCGTGATGGATGTCATCAGTGAAGAGGTCGCCGTCCTGCATGCGATCCGCTTGACGGTGAATGGGTAGGGCAAAGACGTCTGAACGACGAGGGTTTGACGGGTTGATGGCGGGTCCGTGACGTAGCGTTTCTAAGCGTCAATCCGCTAATACCTGTCCGAGACCCACGGAGTTGAAAGGACGACACGATGCAGCTTTATCCGGATATAGTGAAGATCAAGCGCTGGCGCGAAGAACGTCAATGGTCACAAGAACATCTTGCCGATTTGGCGGGTATCGGATTGCGGACCGTACAGCGTATTGAAAAAGGCGACCGCGCGTCATCCGATACGCTGATGGCGTTAGCGGCGGCGTTTAATGTCGACGTTGGGGCTATTACAGTTGATCCGTCTGCAGAGGCAGCACAACGATCTCGGCGTGAGATCGAACAAAAACTAGCGGGCTTCCGACTATCTCTGTGGCTGAGTTGTGCGGGCTATCTCTTCGTTATGGCTGTCTTTTCAGCGATCAGCTGGACGGACGGTGTGGGGGGCTATGTCATGAAAGTGCCCGCCTTTTGGTGCACCGTTGCGGTGGCGGGTCATGCCCTCGCCGTTATCATTGTCACGCTGATCGTAAGGTACAGGCTCGCCTATGAGCCCGCCTTTCAGCCGCAACGTTAGTTAGGGCTTGATCTTCTCCCCCGCCACATAGGTCGCTTTGACCTCTATTTGGCGAACATCGTCAGCCGTCATGGGATTATCGGACAAAACCACAAAGTCCGCCCATTTATCCAGCGCGAGTGAGCCGAGCGTATCGTCCTGAAACGCCGCGTGCGCCCCGTCCAGTGTCATGGCGCGCAGGCTCGCTTCGCGGCCTAGCGCTTCATTGGCGTACCAGCCGCCGGCGGGCGTGCCTTGTAGCGTCGTGCGGGTGGTTGCGAAGTGGAGCGTTTCCATCGGCTCCCACGGCTCACCGGGCAGATCAGAATTAAAAATCAGCGGCACACCCGCGCGTAGGAAACTCCGCCACGCATAGGCAAAGCGAATGCGTTCCGGCCCCACACGCGCTTCGGCCCAAGGGCTATCGCCCATCGCGTGGCTCGGTTGCATAGAGGCGATAATGCCCAGATCCGCTGCGCGGCGCGCAAAGGTCCCGCCGACGACCTGCGCATGTTCAATCCGCCAGCGGTGATCATAAGGCTGTGCCGCCAGTCGCAGCTCATAGCTCGCCACAATGCAGTCATTGGCCTCATCCCCGATGGCATGAACCGCCATCTGAAAGCCTTTATCGCGGGCTTGAATAGCCAGCTTATCAATCTCGTCCAGCGTGATCCGCGCGCGGGCGAGGCGGGCCTCGGGCTGATCCGAATAAGGCTCATACATCATGGCCGTGCGCGATCCGAGCGAGCCATCAAAGAAGACTTTAATGCCGCCAATATCGAGCATGTCTGTCGGATCATTCAGCGGCCCGGACACGAACCAATCCGCCATCAGGTCTTTATCATTGCCATTGAGAAGCCCGAAGACGCGGATCGGCAATTCGCCCCGGTCGGCGAGCGCGCGAAAAGCGGCAACATCTTCCGCTTCCATGCCGGCTTCGTGAACGGACGTGACACCAGCCGCCGCCAGTTGGGAAAGACCCGCGACGATCGCTTGTTCGAGTTGGGCTTGGGTCGGCTCGGGCTTTTGATCAAAGACCAGCTTCTGGGCGAGCATGAGCAGCACACCTGTCGGGGAGCCGTCTTCGCGTCTTAGGATCGTCCCACCTTGGGGATCAGGCGTGGTGGCATCAATACCCGCAATCTCCATCGCCGCCTCGTTCGCCATACCACCAAAGCCGTGCAGGCTTTCAAGACCGACAGGATTATCGGGGAAGGCGTCTGATAAAATCCCCGCGTCGGGGTAGGTGCCTGTGCCGTTATAATCGGCGAACCGCCCTTCGTCCCAGCCTTGGCCGATGATCCACTCACCGGGGGCCACATTGGGGCGTTGATCGCGGATGCGGGCGACAATCTCTTCCATGGTGCGCGCGCCGACCAGATCGACCTTGATCGCATCCATGCCCAGTTCGCGAATGTGAACGTGACTATCGACGACACCCGGAATGACCGCCGCGCCTTTCAGGTCGATCTTTTTGGCCCCAGCGGCCAGATCATCCAGAGCGCCGATCGCGGTGATGCGCCCCTCTTCAACGCGAAACGCCTCGGGCGCGTTGGCCGGATCATAGGCCCCGTCCATCGTGATGATGTCGGCATTATGAAAAACGGTGGCTGTGGGGTCGGTCCCACTGTCCAGACAGGACGTAAGCAGCAGAGCGCTAACAGTGAAACCTAAAGCCCGTCGCATCTTAGGCGTCCCGCCTTTGGTCTGGTTCGAACGTCTTGCGGACGCGCAAGCTCTGGATCTGGTTACGTTCACGCGACAGAATTTCAAAGCGGTAGCCATGATAGGCGAAAGTCTGGCCGGGTTCGGGGATGGTCTGACTTTCGTGGATGACGAGGCCCGCAATGGTAACCGCTTCATCATCCGGGAGTTTCCAGTCCATGGCACGGTTCAAATCCCGGATCGGAATATCGCCACGCACCACGGCGCCGCCATCTTTCAGGCGCGATACGCCCGACAGCTCTTCGTCATATTCATCCTGAATATCGCCGACGATTTCTTCCAGAATATCTTCCAGCGTGATCACGCCCATCAGCGTGCCATATTCATCAACAACCAGCGCAAAGTGTTCGCGCTTGCTTTGGAACGCGCGGAGCTGTTTCACAACGGAGGTTGTTTCCGGGACAAACCAGCAAGAGCGCAGCTGCTTCGTCACATCCACGCCGCTAAAATCGCCGGATTTCGTCATGGCGGCGAGCAAGTCTTTGACATGGATGATGCCGACCACATTATCAGGGTCATCCTTATAGGCGGGCAAACGGGAATGCCCTGAGGCGAGGACGGCCTTCAGAATGTCCTCCACCGGTTCGCCGAGATCGACCATGGACAGGTTGGAGCGGTGGATCATGACATCTTCGACGGTCAGTTCGCCAATTTCCAGCACGCCGTAAATCTGGTCCCGGGCGCGCTTGGCCACGCCGCCTTCTTGTAGGTGCAGGTCTACCGCGCCTTTAATCTCGTCCGCGGCGGTCCAGGCGCTGGCATTGGTATCAATACCAAAGGTCCGCAGCACGCCGTTCACGATGATCTGCACGAAGGTCACGATTGGCGCGAGGACGCGGACAATCAAGCTGATGGGCCGAGAGACGGTCAAAGCGAGCTTGTCGGGCTGCGAAATCGCGTAAGTCTTGGGCAGCACTTCGGCGAAGATCACAATCATGGCCGTCATGACGGCGGTCGCGATGATCAGCGCTGTGCCGCCTGTGCCAAACACATTGGTGAACAGCTGCGTCGTCAGCACGGACGCCAGGACATTGACGAGATTATTACCCAGCAAAATCCCGCCGAGCAGTCGCTCGCGCATATTCATCAGGCGCTGGACGAGCGAGGCGCGCTTATCGCCGTCTTTTTCGGCCGCATGCATGCGGACACGGCTGGCGGCGGTGAGGGCGGTTTCCGAGCTGGAGAAAAAGCCTGAACAGACAAGCAGGACGAGGATGACCCCGATCAGGATCAGGTTTTGCGGTTCGAGAAAGGCGCTCATGTTTGAATATCAGAAAGGTAGCTCAAAAGTGTGTCGGCGTCGATATCACGGTGAATACGGCTTTGACCGATCCCGTGAGGCAAAATGAGTGTGATCTGACCGCCCTTATTCTTCTTGTCCTGGCGCATATGGGTCAGCAGCGCCTCTGGATCAACCAGCAGGCGGGCCATATCGGGGCGGGTCGGCATGGCGAGGCGCTGCAAGTGACCCCGCACCCGCCCGGCGTCCTCTTCTGGGCAAAGGCCGAGGCGTCCGGCAAATTCAAACGCCATATCCATGCCGACACTGACTGCTTCGCCATGTAGCAGGTCGCCGTCATAGCCCGCTTCCAATTCCAGCGCGTGGCCGAACGTATGGCCGAGGTTTAGAAGTGCGCGCACCCCGCCTTCGCGTTCGTCCTGGGCGACAACGCTGGCTTTGGCTTGGCAGGAGACCGAGATGGCGCGCGTCAACGCTGCCGGGTCTCCGGCGAGGACCTGCGCGCCCAAGCCCGCATCGAGTTCATCGAAAAACGCTGGCTGATCAATCAGCCCATATTTCACGATCTCCGCATAGCCGGCCTTGAGCTGCCGCTTGGGTAGGGTTGAGAGCAGGTCTGTATCGATAAGGACCAGATCCGGTTGGTAAAAAGCCCCGATGAGGTTTTTGCCAAAGGGCGTATTGATCGCGGTTTTGCCGCCGACACTGCTGTCGACTTGGGCGAGCAGCGTGGTCGGGACCTGCACAAACCGCGCGCCGCGCTTGTAAATGCTCGCTGCAAAGCCCGCCAGGTCGCCCATCACGCCGCCGCCAAAGGCCAACACCATGTCCGAGCGGTCGAGCCCGGCGCGGAACAGCGCGTCGAGAACGGCGTTGAGGCCGTCCATCGATTTCTGCGCCTCGCCTTCGGGCCGCACAATCATATGGGTTTCAAAGTCGGAGAGGGCGGTGGCGATCGCTTCGCCATAGAGGGCGTGAACCGTCTCATCCGTAATGACGGCCAGTTTAGACGGCGTCCCCAAAGCGTGTAGAATGTCAGACAATTCTGACAAACCGCCGGGGCCGATCTGAATATCATAGCTACGCTCGCCAAGATCGACGCGCACGGTTTCTGTAGCGGATTCAGACATCAGACAGGCCATGTTTCTTAGCGTAGCGCTCTATCGCCCGACGGACTTTATTGACCGTGCGCCCATGCGGCCCGCGCGATACATCCACGGCAATATCCGCCTTGGCATAGATCGGCGTGCGTTCTTCCATCAGCTCGCGCATCTTGGCGCGCGGGTCTGCGACTTTGAGCAAAGGCCGCGTATCTTTCTTAGAAACCCGCCGCATGATCGTCTCAAAATCGCCTCGCAGCCAGATGGTCAGGGCGTGCGCCTTGAGCAGCTCATGCGTCGGCGGATGGATGAACGCCCCGCCGCCTGTGGCGATGACTTGATCGGACTCGGCCAAAAGCCGTTCGACCACACGGCGTTCCCCGTCGCGAAAGGCGGCTTCGCCATGATCGCGGAAATAGCCCGCGACCGTGCGGCCTGACGCGCGTTCAATCTCTTCATCACTGTCCACAAAGCCGAGCTCGAGCGCCTTCGCCAGCCGTCGGCCCACCGTCGTCTTGCCCACGCCCATCAGGCCCACAAGCGCGATCGGGCGGAGGAGGCGCGCTCGCGGCGAAGCGGCCTCAATATTTTGAGGGACCACTCCCTCTATGTCTGCGTCCGGCATGTCGGAACGGCCTTGTTTGTCTTGCGCGGACGATATCGCCCGCCATATTCCTGTCAATTATGGCGTGAAGTAAACGCTCGCTCAACTTTTAACAGCGCAAAAGCCACTATCATGAAAAAACTCTTTATCAGTTTAGGCGTTTTGGCCCTGCTTCTCATTCTCGCTCTGTTCTGGCTGTCATCGTCCGTCGGTCCAGAGACCGCCCCGCAAGAGATCCGAACCCAACCGGTTGAGATTGATGCGTCGCGCTAAGCTGAAAACAACGCTCCTCGCGCTCCTTGCCGCATCCGCGCTGGCACCCGGCGCGCTGGCCCAAAGCATTGATGTTACTGAGCTGGCCGCACCGCAAGCTTTCGCGCCCGGAATTGATCTGGCGCGCGGTCTGGAGCCGTCAGCTTGGTCCGGCACGTCTGCGGCGCGCGCTACGCGACTGTTGGGTGAGATTGAGGCGGCACCTGATCATCCGATTGCGCGTGATATGGTGCGCCGTGTCGTGCTGGGCGGATTGGCGAAACCATCTGGCGCCCCCAACGTACAGGACGCCTTTGAAACCGCGCGCATTCAAGCGGCACAAATTCTAGCGTCGCCTGAAGAATATACACAGTTTGCCGCCCGTAATCCGGGGGCCAATGATCCGCGCCTGCGCGCCGAGGCGCGCTTGGCGGCGGGCGATCTTTCAGGGGCGTGTGAGATCGGCAATAGCCTGACCGTCGGGCGGTCAGAGACCTATTGGGTCCGCCTGCGCCGGGCTTGCTTGCTGGAAGATGGGCAAACAGCCTCCGCCGAACTGGCCGGTGATATTTTGCGCGAACGCGGGGAGGCTGTTGACCTCATAATCGGCGAGCGGCCAGACGGCATCTGGGCTGAAGTCGCCGTCCGCGAAGGGCAGGCGTTGCAATCCTACCTCTCTAATCTGGCCATTGCGGACATGGATATTTCCCAGGGGATTGTCTTCGATCTGGAAGCGGCGAGCTTGGACGAAACCGAAACAGGCTCCGCGCAGCTTTACCAGCTCGCTTTGCAAGGCGACGCACTCGCGACCGTACGCTTTGTCCGCCGCGCCGAAGCGGCGGGGCTGAACCCCGACCGCGTCCTCTCCAAGATTGAAGCGGTCCTATCGCCAACCGATATGGTGGCGGCGGACCTGATGCTATTTGCCCGCTACGGCGTCGTGAAACGCGATCTTGGCGTCCTGCAAGGCCTGTTCAGCGCGGTCGATGATCCGGCGATGAAGCAGCGCTTGGCGCTCGCCACAGATGCGATCGGCGGCGGTTTTTATCGCCAACCGCTGGGCGATAGTATCGAACAAGGCCTAAGCGAAAAAATCCCGCTCGCCGTGCATGACGCGCTGATCGCGCTCGCGCTCGGGGCGGACCTCAGCGAAGCCGCTGAAACAGGCCTGTCAGATGTCAATTTAGATATCGCCCCCTCGGCGTCCTGGCTTGGGATAGAAGCGGCGCTTGACCGCAATGCGCGCGCCGAAAGCCTACTGCGCCTCGCGCCTTATGTGGGCGCGGCGGAGACGCCTCAAGGCCATTACCGCACAATCCGCGCCCTGCGTCTCGCGGGCTTTT
This sequence comes from uncultured Alphaproteobacteria bacterium, assembly GCA_963922935.1. Lineage (GTDB taxonomy): Bacteria > Pseudomonadota > Alphaproteobacteria > Caulobacterales > Maricaulaceae > Litorimonas. The sequence continues at coordinate 10,227 of CAWUKE010000038.1, forward strand.
CGGACCTCGCCGGGCAAGTCGCGGCGCTCGCCTTTTTGGACGCGACGCCGTGAGCATTAGCGCGTTTCTCGAAATGATGAGCGCGGAGCGCGGCGCGTCCGCCAACACGCTGGCGGCCTATGGCCGTGATCTGGCCGATTGGGCGGAACAGCTCGCCCCGCAGACTTTAGAGACCTGTTCGACGGGTCATCTGGAAAGTGTTCTGGCCGGATGGGCGGCCCCGAAAACAGGCAAACCGCTCGGCAAATCCACTGTGGCGCGCAAGCTCTCCGCGATGAAGCAATATTGCTTGTTTTTACAAACCGAGGGTCTGCGGGATGATAATCCGGCGCATCGTTTGCGCGCGCCTAAAGCGCCGAAACCTTTACCAAAGGGCCTGACGCAAGAAGAGGTGACGCGCTTGCTCGACACGGCGCAAGCGGACCGCTCCGTGAAAGGTCTGCGGCGCTTCGCTTTGCTCGAAATCCTCTATGCAGGCGGTTTGCGGGTCTCAGAGCTGGTCTCGCTACGCGTGGCGCAAATGCGGCGTCGGGATGGGTGTTTGCTGCTTAAGGGCAAAGGCGGGCGGGAACGGCTCGTGCCTCTCACGCGTGCGGCGGCCTATGCCATTGAGCAATGGTTAGAGATCAGAGAGCAAACCTTGCCGACGGGTGTGGACGCCAAAGCGCGCGCCAATCCCTTTTTGTTTCCGTCGGGTGCTGCGTCGGGACATCTGACACGCGAAGCCTTTGCCCTGCAGCTGAAAGACTTAGCGCGCGATGCCGGCCTGCCTGTTGGGCGGGTGAGTCCGCATGTGCTGCGCCACGCTTTTGCGACGCATCTGTTAGAAGGTGGGGCGGACTTGCGCGCCGTGCAGACTTTGCTGGGTCATGCCGATATTTCAACGACGCAGATTTATACCCATGTGTTGGATGCGCGGTTGAAGGCTTTAGTGGAAAATCACCATCCGCTGGCGCAAGACCCATCTGAGCCCGGAGACCATCATGCCAAAACGTGATCCTCGCGACCCGAACCTGATTGCGGACTTGGACTTGTTGCTCGACGCCCTGCGGGATGAGTGGGAGTTTGTCGGCGGCGTGCGCGGGGCGGACCTGATCGAAGGCTCTAAGCCGCTCACGTCTAAGCGCTTTACCGATACGGTGCTGAATGCTGAGCCTGAAATTCATGGCAACCGCGCCAGTTGGGATCGCCGCGTTAAACGCCGTTTTGTGCAGCGTTACGGCCACGAAGTCAGCACACGGACCTATCGGATTTAGGCTATCAGACCGCTTTGAAGCGTGTGTAAACTCCGCCTCTAAGTGTCTAGACGTTCTGGTTCGTCGCGCTATACCGCCGCCCCATGGCCTCTTCTCAACCCGAAAATGCGGCGCGCACCTATCTGGATTTTGAACGCGCCATTGCGGCGCTGGATAAAGACGCAGAAAGCCTAGACGGCGCCGCGCGCGAGGCGGCAGAGGCCAAAGCCCAATCCGAACTGCAAAAGCTTTACGCCAAGCTGGGCCCGTGGGAAAAGACGCAAGTCGCGCGGCACGTAGATCGTCCGCATTTTTCTGATTATGCGAAGGCCTTGCTGACGGATTATACGCCGCTGGCTGGGGATCGTCAGTTTGGCGATGATCACGCTTTGCTCGGCGGACCGGCGAAGCTGCGCGGACAGTCTGTAATCGTGATGGGCCACGAAAAGGGTAACGATCTGGACAGTCGCCTGAAGCATAATTTCGGCATGGCGCGGCCGGAAGGGTACCGCAAAGCTGTGCGCCTTATGGATATGGCGGAACAGTTTCGCCTGCCCGTGATCAGCTTTGTCGATACGGCCGGTGCCTATCCCGGGCGCGGCGCAGAAGAGCGCGGACAGGCCGAAGCTATTGCCCGCTCTATCGACCGGGGTCTGTCCCTGTCTGTGCCCTTTATATCGGTGATTACCGGCGAAGGGGGCTCTGGCGGGGCTGTCGCGATTGCCACAGCGGACCGGGTATTGATGCTAGAGCATTCCATCTATTCCGTGATCTCGCCGGAAGGCTGCGCCTCTATTTTGTGGCGGGACGGGGCGAAAGCGCAAGACGCCGCCAAAGCGATGAAAATCACGGCGCAGGACCTGAAAGGCTTAGGCGTGATTGACGGGATTATCGAAGAACCGCTGGGCGGGGCTCACCGCGCGCCGGATGTTGCCATGAAGCAAGTCGGGTCAACCATCTTGAATGAGTTAGAGACGCTGAAAGCGCTGGACCCCAAAGCTTTGATTGAGCAACGGCGCGAAAAATTCCTGAAAATTGGGAGGACGCTGAGCTAGGCTAAGCTCGGCTATTCTCCAAACAAAACCCGGAAACAAAACGTGGAAATAAAAAACCCGGACTGCAGGGCAGCCCGGGTCGGAAGCTCGTCGCCTATGTCCTCCCAGAAGGCGGCGAGTATTTTTTGGCTAGAAGCCGGCAGAAATGCCTGTGCCGAACCAGAAGAGGTTCGAATCCGGCGTGATGTCATCAAAGTCGAGTAGCGATTCTGTGTTCAAGGAGTAGTTTGCCCCGACATAGACGCCGACATCGTCTGTGAAGCTATAGCCGAGTGAGGCAGAGAGGGTCAGCCATTCATAATCGCCACCGCCGTCGGCCGTGACCAAGCCGCCCACAGCGCCCAGATCAAAGGTGCTGTTCTCGCCTGTTGCAATAGAATGACCAATGCCGCCTTCCAGCGTGAAGGCCTCTAGCTCAATATCGTAGTAAGCTGTGATGGACGGGGCTAAGAATGTATCAAAGGCGAGGCCGACATAGCCTTCAAATGTGTCGCCCCCATCCGGGAAGTGATACCAAGTTGCCCCGACGCTACCGCTGACAAGATCAGACAGGGCAAAGCCATAGCCCGCATAAAAGTCGACTTCGTCCGTATCCGCCAAGCTGTCAGAGCCGAGACCTGTGGACGCCCAGACGCCCGCAGAAAAATCACCGAGCGCGACTTCAACACCCGGCTGTACCGCTTCATTTTCAAAGGACACGCCGCGGAAGACATATTCTGTGACATAATCAATTGATGTTGAAACACTGACATCTTGTGCTGCTGCGCCTGTGGCACCGGCAAGGGTCATCGCGCCCGCCAGTAGGGCCAGTTTCAAAGATCTCCCATTTGAGAAAGTCATAGACATTTTTTGGTTCTCCCAACAACGCCGCGACATGTGGCGCTTTCTGTTCCGGAAGCGGCGTTAGGCGCTAACGGGGGCTGAGTCCGGTTTGCGCCATGTCAAAGGTATAATTTGCGTGCGAATGATGCGGGATTGTGCGCCTCTGTCACATTTTGCCGCGAAAGCGTCAAAAAATGAAAAAACCGCCCAAAAAGGGCGGTTGGGTCACATTTGTGGCATTTTCGCCACGTTCGTGAGGATAGGCCTCGATATTGCGCCTATTGCATGCGGCCGCAGCACTGCTTGACCTTAAAGCCAGAACCGCACGGGCAGGGCGCATTGCGCGCATAGCCCGTCACATCAACGGGGCGGGTGATACCGTCCGGGCCGATACCAAACTCTGGCGGCGCGGCGAATTTAAAGTCGCTTTTCGCCTTGGTCTTGGATTTCGCCGTGGATTTCGGCTTGGCCTTCGTCGCCGTATCCGAAGAGCCCATAGCGCCGGGGGCGGCGGTGCCCATCAATTCCATCGGGGAGCGCGCGCCCGTAAGCGGGACGCCGGGTGTCGCGGCAGGGGCGGCTTGGTTCTGCCCTTGATTCTGTTCTGCGGCCATCCGCGCCTGCTGGCGTTGGACCTGCGTGTTGAGCAACAGGCGCATCATCGCCGACGTCACGTCCTGACGCAGCGAGACCAGCAGCTTATCAAACAGGCTGAAGGCCTCTGATTTATATTCGTTGAGCGGATCGCGCTGTCCGTAGGCACGGAGCTGGATCACAGATTTCAGAGCGTCGAGCTGTTGGAGGTGTTCGCGCCAGTTACGGTCAATGACTTGCAACAGGACTTGCTTTTCCACGCGCTGCATTTCGGATCGGTCGATGCCGTCTTGCAGCTGTTGGAACACATTATCAGAGCCAGTTTTGAACCGCTCCAGCATTTCCTCATCGGCAATGCCTTCTTCAGACGCCCAATCTTTGAACGGGAATTCGATATTGATGGCTTGCTTGGCGGCTTCGGTCAGGCCGTCAATGTCCCACTGTTCGGCATAGGCTTTCTTGGGGACATGCTTTTCGATCAGGTCTTCGCAAAGCTGGTGGCGGAAATCTTCAATGACGTCGGACACGTCATCATCGGTCATGAATTCCATGCGCTGTTCGAAAATCGTCTTGCGCTGATCATTCATGACATCGTCAAATTTCAGCAAGTTTTTACGAATATCGAAGTTGCGCGCTTCCACTTTGGTCTGCGCGCGCTCCACGGCTTTGGTCATAAAGCGGTTGGTCAGCTCTTCGCCTTCTTCCCAGCCCATTTTGCCCATCATGGACTTGAGGCGATCACCGCCAAAGATGCGCATCAGATCATCTTCAGTCGACAGATAGAATTTCGACGTGCCGGGATCGCCTTGGCGACCCGTCCGGCCGCGCAGCTGATTATCAATGCGGCGACTTTCATGCCGTTCCGTGCCCAGAACATAGAGCCCGCCTGCATCGAGGGCTTGCTGCTTGAGGGCGGCGACCTCTTCTTTGATCTTCTCGGTAATCCGTTCGCGCTCGCGGTCGGTCTCAAGGCCGTCGGTCTCTTTCTCGATGCGCATATCGACATTGCCGCC
>CAWUKE010000039.1:0-14927 GCA_963922935.1 uncultured Alphaproteobacteria bacterium
CGATTCATGCGCGATACATCCTGCTGAATGATATCAATTAGCTGTGCTCTTTGATCGTCAGTCTTGGCCACGCGAAGTGTATCGGACGCAGACCGCAGGCTCGTCAGCGGGTTTTTGATTTCGTGGGCGACATCGGCCGCAAAATTCGCAATGTCGTCGACGCGGTTATAAAGCCCTCGCGTCATATCGCGCATGACAAGGGATAGATCGCCGACTTCATCCCGACGCCGGGACAAATCCGGGATGACGTCATATTTTTGGGGATTGCGGGCCACTTGCTCTGCTGCCCGCGCCAACCGCCGCATTGGTAAGGTGATGAAGAGGACAAGTAAAAGGGACGATAGCAAAGCGGCCAAGATAGCCAGCCCGATAATGGGCGCCAAAGCCCGCCGTTCAGCCGCGACAATGCTGGACACGTCATTGCTTTCGACCGTCACGACGCCGAGGATTTGACTAACCCGGGTGACCGGCAACGACGCGATCACCAGCAACTCATCTTCGGCATCATAACGCGGCCCGGCAATATCGCCGCCATCTAAGACAGTCCGGGTTTCCGCCCGAATGTCCCTGCGCAGGGCATCGCGACGCCGCTCCCGCCAGGGTAAAGTATGAAGCCTGTCATCAAGCCAAGCCTGCGCCGCGTCCCGCCACCGCTGTGTCATGGGCTCAGGCGGTGTCTCTTCCGTTACGATGGGATCAAGCTCACCGACTTCAATCGTCTCGTCCAATCGCGTTGTATCCGCCACGACCTGACCACTGCGATCAAATAGGCGGACGCGCATCCCTTCCGGAACCGCTACGCCGCGCAGGACTTGTTTCGCGCCTTCTATATCCAAAGCAGCCTGGCCACTCAGGCCCGTTGCCTGCTCGCCCATCACTGTCGTGATTGTGGCGGCGAGAGACCGGACATTGTCGACCTTGGCGTTGATCAGCCCGTCTTCAAACCGACCCATCGTTAAGGCCCCCGCCGTCAGAATAATGACACCGATGAGATTAGAAACGAAAATTAGTTGGGTAAGACGGCTCAGCAAGATCGAACGCCGAGGCGCGAAACGCCGGCGGTTGCGCCGACGCCCTTTGATCATTTTATCTTCTGAGGAAGCGACCTCCGCAGGAGGCACGCCCTTAGCTTTCTTTATATTTATACCCAACGCCATAGAGGGTCTCGATAGCGTCGAAAGTCCTATCCGTCTTGCGGAACTTTTTACGAAGGCGTTTAATGTGGCTGTCAATCGTCCGGTCATCGACGTAAATCTGATCGTCATAAGCCGCATCCATCAATTGATCCCGGCTTTTGACATAGCCTGGACGCTTCGCCAGCGCCTCAAGAATCAGAAATTCCGTGACCGTCAAGCGGACGGGCTCACCCTGCCAGGAACAGGCATGACGGTTCGGATCGAGCACAAGTTGCCCGCGGCGGATGACTTTCTCATCGCCCTCTTTCGGTTCTGGCATTGCCGTATTGGTCAGCTTGGCCCGGCGTAAAACCGCCTTGATGCGTTCACCCAGCAAGCGCTGGCTAAAGGGCTTTGTGATGTAATCATCTGCGCCCATGGAAAATCCGATCGCTTCATCGAGCTCATCCCCTTTTGATGTCAGGAAAATAACTGGAAGATTGGACGTCTGGCGTAAACGGCGCAGCAATTCGATTCCGTCCATACGCGGCATTTTAATATCGAAAACGGCGAGGTCAGGCGGGCTGGACTTCAACGCCTCAAGCGCTGTCGCACCATCGTGGAACTTTCGTACTTCATAGCCTTCGCCTTCCAGATACATGGAAACAGACGTCAGAATGTTCTCATCATCATCGACGAGATAGATTTTGGCCATTGTGCGCTCCCCAACCCGGCGCGGTGAATAGGACTTTGTCCTGACTAAGCTCATTGTTTGCATCTGTAAAACCCCAACACAACATCTCTTGATGGAGTGGCGATAACGAACAGATACGGCGGGAGTTGGGCGGCAGCTTGCCTAATTTTCGTAACAGTGTGACCAGAAAAAGGCAGGCTTCAAATACAAAACACCCGCCTTCCGATAAGAAGACGGGCGCTTAAGAACCGAAAGGTTCGGTTTGCAATTAAGCTTGGTTAGCCGGCGCTTCTTCGACTTTACGCTCAGCCAGCTCAACGCGGAAGGCTTCGAGCGTGTCGTCCCAAACCAGCTCTGGGGTTGTGTTACGACGGACTTTGCAGGTCACGCGACCTTTAACGTCTTCAGCTTCAACTTTGAGCGTCAGCGTTTGCAGGCGGGATGTGCCTTTGACGCTTTTGAAGTCCACATTCACGTCAGAGGCGTCGATTGGCAGCTCGGCGCGAACGAGTTCGGCGCAAGCATTGAGGTTCTGGCTGACTTTATTGCCAGCGAAAGCTGTTGGGGCGGTGGCGAATGCGGCCAGAGCGATAAGGGCGGTAGCAGTGCGGTTCATAATTTCTCTCCAAAGAGTTTTCGTGCGGGGGATCGCAGGGAGAGACCTAACCCAAAACAGCCATGCAATGTTGATGGGGCGCCCTTGCATTTATGCACTGATGCATGAAATTGCAGGGCATTCGTATATTATTGAATGGATGCGTTAAGGGTGAAAATTCGACTATTATTATATTTCAATAGCTTACGGGAATTAAGGCAAATTCAGCCGTTAACGTTTCGCCGCCGCGCCTGCGACAGGCTGTCCAAGCATTCAAAACTGTTTGAAATCCATCCAAATTTTGAATGGCTGAGCGGGTCTCTAATAGGTGCAGTCCGCATAAGAACGCATCACATCGCCGCCCCATTCACCCTTATAAAGCGCGATCAAGCGGTCTGCGTGGCTTTCCCCCGCCCGCACCATGGCGTCTAACGGCTGTAAAAAGACCGTCTCATTCTCGCCATGCCCGTTGAGTCGCGCGCGTCCATTCAGGGTCGCCCGCGCAATATCCAGGCACTGCGCGGCAATGTCTAAAACGTTGCGGCCTGCAATTTCCGCCTCAAACCCTTTGGCCGGAACGGCTTCCCGAAGGGATTGGCGCTGCTCGGCAGTCCAATTTTTGATGATGTCTTCGCACGCGCTCAGCGCATTGTCGTCATAAAGAAGGCCCACCCAGAAGGCTGGGAACGCGCAGAGCTCGCCCCACGGCACAGTGTCAGAGCCCCGCATTTCAAGAAACTGCTTCAGGCGCACTTCTGGGAAAATTGTTGAGAGATGATCATCCCAGTCCGAAATTGTCGGGCGCTCACCCGGAACAACGTCGAGCTTACCGTCCATAAAGTCGCGGAAAGACTTGCCAGATGCGTCGAGATATTCGCCGTCTCGGTGGACGAAATACATCGGCACATCGAGCGCGTAATCAACATAGCGCTCAAAGCCCATCCCGTCTTCAAACACCCAAGGCAGCATGCCTGTGCGGTCGGCATCTGTGTCGAGCCAGACACGGGAGCGGTAGGATTTAAAGCCGTTCAGTTTGCCGTCGGTGAAAGGCGAATTGGCGAACAACGCCGTGCCAATCGGCTGTAGAGCCAGGCTCACCCGGAATTTGCGCACCATGTCGGCTTCAGAGGCGAAATCAAGATTGGTTTGCACGGTACATGTCCGGAACATCATTTCCCGCCCAAGCGTGCCGACCTTTTGCATATAGTCGCGCATGATCTTGTAGCGCCCTTTGGGCATGATCGGCACATCTTCGAGGCGCGTGTCCGGGCGGAACCCGAGCGACAGAAAGCCAGCCCCGATCTCATCGGCGACTTCCCCGACTTCTCGCAGATGGCGGGTCACTTCGGCACAGGTCTGGTGAATATGCTCCAATGGCGCGCCGGACAATTCAAACTGCCCCCCGGGCTCCAAGCTGACAGATGCGCCGTCACGTTTCAACGCAATCAGATGACCACTTTCAAAAACAGGCGACCAATCAAAGCGCTGCAAGCCTTCCAACATCGCCTTGATGGATGTTGGGCCATCATAAGACAGGGGGAGATTATCGGCCGTTGAGAAGCCGATCTTCTCATGCTCTGTCCCAATCCGCCATTCGGACTTCGGCTTACACCCGACGGCCAACCGATCGATCAGATCGGCCTTGCTCTCAATCGGCACAGAGGAAGGTTTGGATGCGGAACTCACGAGGCCCCGCTAAGCGCCTGCGTCAAAACGCGCAAGGGAGATCTTAATCACGAATCCGCGTTCAAGCGTTCCGCCCGATTGCGGACGAATTTCCGGTAGCGAACGGGGAAAAGGCGGTTCCAAAACTGCATGAACTTCGCATCAGGCCCGACAATGATTCGCGGCTTGCGTTTGGCGACACCGTCCAGAATGATTTCCGCCGCGCGTTCGGGAGTCGTCGGCGCATTATCATCGAAATTAGCGTTCATTGTTTCACGTGAAACACTACCGTCTGGCATAAAGTCGACTTCGGCATTTCGGGCCACATTGGTTTTGACGCCGCCCGGATGAACGCACGATACGCTCACGCCGTACTCTTCCATTTCGAAAGACAGCGCTTCGGAAAATCCCCTCACCCCAAATTTAGATGCGCAATAATGCGCTTGGTTGGGCCAGCCGATAATGCCGAAGATAGAGCTGACATTCACCAGCCCGCCTTTTGTTTGGATGAGTTGTTCCAGGAACGCGCGGGACATGCGCACGACGCCGTAGAAATTGACGTCCATCACCTTTTCATAGCTTTCAGGCGGCGTGTTCCGAAAGTCCCCAACGCGGGCGAGGCCGGCATTGTTAAAGACATAGCTTGCAGGCCCAAGCGCAGCTTTAACAATGGGCGCGTAGGCCTCGATGGCGGCTTCATCCCCAACATCGAGCTTGTCGATTTTGTGCTGGTTGGCCCCTCCAATCATCTCCGCCGTTTCGCGCAGGCCCTCTTCATTAATATCGGACAAAGCAAGCTTTGCCCCTGACGCCGCGAGGTTGAGAGCCAGTGCCCGCCCGATCCCGGAGGCCGCCCCTGTCACAACGCAGACTTTGCCGTTAAATTGCGGGAACGTCTTCATTCGGCAGCGTCCTGTAGGTTCATCGATGCGGCTTCAGCCCGACTAAAGTGCAAGGCCTCATCTTCAACACTATCCTCAATAAGGATCTTTTTATCGTGGCGGTAATCCTGAATATTCAGCCAGGGCATGCGGTCGCCTTGGCTCGGTAGCTGGTGGATCACGCGCTGGAGGTAGCCGGCTTGGAAATCGAGGATCGGCCGACGCTCCATGCCGTCTGGCGCAACAGGCTCCACGCGGGTGAGCCCCCTTTCCTGCATATATTTCATAAGGCGGATAAAGTAGCGGCTCATAAGGTCAGCGCGCAGCGTCCAACTGGCGTTCGTGTAGCCGAAAACTGCGATCATATTCGGAATGCCGGAGGCCATCACACCGCGATAGATAAAGCTATCCGCAGGGTCTTTCGCTTTGCCATCAATACTCAGGGCGTGGTTCGTTCCGTAATTTAGGAGGAGCCCAGTCGCCGTGACAATGACGTCCGCCTCAACCTCCTTTCCGTCCTGCATTCGGATCCCGCTTTCCGTAAACCGATCAATATGCCCTGTGACTATAGAAGCCGTCCCGGCATTGATCGCCTCAAACAGATCGCCATCCGGCACCATACACAGGCGCTGATCCCACGGATTATAAGGGGGATTGAAATCCGTATCGACCGGATAGTCTTTGCCAAGCGCCTTAATCGTTTGCTTGCGCAAATTCCGCCGCGCCTTAGCCGGGTCCGCTTGCGCGCGGCGATAGAACCATCCGGCAAGGCTGACATTCTTCCAGCGGTTAAAACGGAAGTTCAAACCGCTGGGCAGAAATTTCGATGTCACTTTCATCACCGGGTCTTCTGACGGAATAGACGCGACATATGAGGGGGTCCGCTGCACTTGGATCACATGCGCTGCCGATTTGGCGAGTTCCGGCACCAGCGTTGCAGCTGTCGCCCCAGAGCCAATCACAGCTATCCGTTTGCCTTTGGCGCTAAAATCCTCCGGCCAGAATTGCGGATGAATCACCTCGCCTTGGAAATCCTCCCGGCCTTCAAAGTCAGGATCATAGCCCTTATCGTAACGATAATAACCCGCGCAGGATAGGACAAAACGGGCGCTTAGAGTCCGGGTCTGTTCGGTCTCTGTATCTTTGATCGTCAACGTCCAGACATCCTCTGCCGTGGAAAAATCCATAGAAACGACGCGGCTATTAAATTGGATGCATTCATCAACGCCATATTCTCGCGCTGTGTCGCGCACATAATCTCGGATCGCGGGACCCGACGCGAGCGTTTTGACTCCCGGCCACGGCCGGAAGTCATACCCGAGCGTGAGCATATCAGAATCAGACCGAACACCCGGATAACGGAACAAGTCCCACGTCCCGCCAATCGCGTCGCGCGCTTCAAGGATGACGGGCTTAGTACCCGGGAATTCTGTGACGTACCGACAGGCCGCGCCAATACCCGAAAGCCCCGCGCCAATAATGATGATCTCATGAATGTCGGTTTTCATCACCCTCTCTTTAGAGCCATTCACGGATGAATAAAGCGACACTCTGTGGTTCTTACCCATTCATCTTTGTTGCCAATCGCCGCAGTTCGCCTGAACAAGCGTGAGTAAACTGATGGCCGCCGTGTCGGCACGCAGAATACGCGGCCCCAAATCAACGGGCGTGACATTGGGTAGTGCGCGGATCATATCGCGCTCTTGGGGCGTGAAACCCCCTTCTGGCCCAATCAGAATATCGACGGGCAGGCTTATGTCTGTAACGGCGTCTACTGCGGCCAGCGCATTCCCTGCCTCATCCGCGAACAATAGAGGCCTTTCGTTCAAAACGTCAGACAGGGCTTTGGGCGCAAGAAGTTCTGGCAGATCCAACCGCTCCGTTTGCTCCGCCGCCTCAATGACTTGCGCTTTCGCCCGATCCAAATTGAGTTTTGGAAACTGGGTTCGCGCCGTGATGACAGGCTGCAGCGTACGGACGCCCAACTCTGTCGCTTTTTCTAAAACGGTTGCCGTGCGATGCTTGCGCAGGGGTGCAAAAAGCAGCCGAATATCCGGGACTGCTGTCGGCTCTCTAAGCTGCTGCTGCACCGCAACTGTCATTGAGCGCTTTGTGATGTCTTTGATCCTCGCGACCCATTCCCCGTCTTTGCCGTTAAATAGCCGGACGTCATCGCCTACTCGCTTGCGAAGTACTGTCCCGAGATAGCGCGCATGATCTGAAGATAGCGCGATTTCGCCTGAAAGCGCTTCCTCTAAATAGAGGCGCGGCAATGTGTAATGGGTTCTCACACATCGCCCCTAGCGTGCTGCTGACGTTTTCGGTAGGGGCTCGCGCTATTTTCAAAACGAGAGTGATGATGCCAACCCGCTATATTCTTGCCCTGGCTTGTGATGACCGTCCGGGACTGGTCGCCCGTGTCACAGGCGGTCTGGCCGGAATGGGCGGTAATATTACGGATGCCCAACAATATAATGACCCGCTGACTGAGCGTTTTTTCATGCGCCTTGTCTTCGACATCGACAATATCGACCCATTTCGCGAAACGATGAAAACGCTCGGCGAGACACTCGGCTTAGACTGGCGGATGCGGCGCGAGGACCGAAAGACCCGCGTTTTGATCGCGGTTTCCAAATTCGATCATTGTCTCGTCGATCTTTTATACCGTTCCCGGCTCGGTGATCTGCCCATGGATATTGTTGGGATTGTTTCTAATCACCCGCGCGATTCCATTCGGATCAGCAACCTTCACGATATTCCGTTTCATCACCTTCCGATCACCAAAGCGACCAAAGCTAATCAGGAAGAGGCGTTTCGCGCGATTATTTCAGAGAGTAACGCGGAACTGGTAATTCTAGCGCGCTATATGCAAATCCTCTCCGATGGGTTTGCGACTGATTTGGCCGGACGCTGCGTCAACATTCATCACAGCTTTCTCCCCAGCTTCAAAGGCGCCCGACCCTACCACCAGGCGCACCGTCGCGGCGTGAAGATGATCGGGGCGACGGCTCACTTCGTGACTCCCGATCTGGATGAAGGCCCGATCATTGCGCAAGGCGTAGAGCCTATCCGTCATTCAGACACGCCCGAAGCCCTCGTCGCCAAGGGGCGGGCTATTGAACAGCGTGTCCTCTCTGAAGCGGTGAAGGCCCTTGTCGAAGACCGCGTCTTCCTCAACGGCCATCGCACGGTGGTCTTTAACTAGTTGACGCGCACAGTTTCGAGACAGTCCACCTGATCAATCAATTGATCGATAGGCGTGCCGTTCGGATGCACCCAGTTCGGGGCGACGTCACGCAAAGGCAGCAGCACAAAAGCGCGGTCCGTCAATCGAGGATGCGGCAGGGTCAAGTGATCGGATGTCTGCTGAACACCTAGCATGTCGAGCAGATCCAGATCGACAACGCGCGGTGCGTTAGGCGTAGACCGCGTCCGGCCTAACGCGGCTTCTGTTTCCAATAATAGGCTCATAAGGTCATCGGGTGGCTCAGCGACGCGCGTAGAAAGGACGGCATTCAGATAGTCTGGCGCGCCGCTTCCCGGTGGCCAAGCCGGTGAGCGGTAAAGCGGGCTTATGTCATCAATGATCACGCCCTGCTCGGCCAATGAAAACACGACCCGGAACAGCATCTCGCGCGGATTTGCCAAGTTCGCGCCAAAGCCGATATAAGCCCGACTCATATTCTGCACACTACTTGCCATTAGAAAAACTTATGACATTTTATCCCGACGAACGCTTTGCCATTTTCATCGACGGCGCAAATTTTTACGGCACCGTGAAATCGCTTGATTTCGACATCGATTACAAAGCCCTCCTCAATTATTTCAAGAAGAAAGGCCGGCTTCTTCGGGCGAATTATTACACGGCCTTGCGTGAAAATGACGACTACTCGCCTTTACGCCCTCTGCTAGACTGGCTCGATTATAACGGTTTCCACATCATCACAAAGTCGGCCAAAACCTTCACGGATCGGGACGGACGCACCCGCATAAAAGGCGACATGGATATCGAAATCGCGCTCGGCATGATGGAGCTTGCCCCGCACGTCGACCATATCGTTTTGTTCTCCGGTGATGGCGACTTTCGCGCCGTTGTTGACGCCGTGCAGAAAAAGGGCGTTCGCGTAACCGTTGTTAGCTCGATGATTGGGAAGCCCTCCCTCTTATCTGATGAGCTCCGTCGGCAGGCGAACGATTTTATCGAAATTGATGATCTTGCCGAAGCCGTTGGGCGCCCGAAGAAAGCGCGCTACGATGTGGATGAAGACGAAGACTTTGGGTATGAATAGGTCAAGGCGATGAGCCAGCCCGTCTCTCCGGCCTATTTCTGTGACCGTTGCCCCCGTCTTTCTGACTTTTTGAAAGACTGTCGGGATGAATTGCCCAACCACTTCAACGGCCCAGTGGAAAGCTTCGGCGACCCGGACGCACAGCTTCTTATCGTGGGGCTCGCCCCCGGAATGCACGGCGCGAACCAGACCGGGCGTCCCTTCACCGGCGATTATGCAGGCGACCTGCTCTACAAAGCCATTGCGGCATATGGTTTCTCAAACGATCGATATGACGCACGCATTGACGATGGGCTGGCCTTAAATCGGGCCATGATTACCAATGCCGTGCGCTGCTTACCCCCAAAGAACAAACCTGTTGGGGCAGAGATCAATGAATGCCGAAGCTTCCTACGTGCCCAGATCGACGCGCTTCCCAGCCTCAAAGTTCTCCTCTGCCTCGGCAAGATCAGCCATGACAGCACGATCCGCGCGCTCGGCGGCAAGCTTTCGGCACACAAATTCGGGCATGGCAGTCAGTACGCGCTAGGCGGATATACAGTCCTCTCCAGCTATCATTGTTCGCGCTACAATACGAATACACGCCGCCTAACAGAAGCTATGTTTTTTGACGTATTTGCGCAGGCAAAAGCCCTAATAGACGGCTAGCCACGCTCGCGCATGATTCGGGCTTTATCGCGCTGCCAGTCCCGTTTCTTCTTCGTTTCGCGTTTATCGCGCTGCTGCTTACCCGTCGCGAGACCAATGAGGAGCTTCGCTTTACCGCGATCATTGAAATAGAGCCGCAGCGGGACGATCGTCCGTCCTTTGCGTTGAATTTCGCCTATCAACTGATTGATTTCACGCCGTTTCAGAAGAAGCTTTCGATGACGTGTGGGACTATGATTGAATTGCGACGCGGGTTCGTAAATCGGAATATTGGCGTTGATCAACCAGGCCTCTTGACCGTTCACATCGACATAGCTCTCGGCGATATTGGCTTTGCCATTGCGCAGCGCTTTCACTTCGGTGCCGAGCAATTGAATGCCCGCTTCGAACGTGTCTTCGACGGCAAAATCGAAACGTGCGCGACGGTTCTGCGCAATCAAAGCGCCATTATCGCCCGCCGGGGATGCTTTCTTCTTCACCATAATTAAAGCGAAATACCCGCCCGGACCATCGCAGATCGAACCCGCTCCTGAGTCGCGGGCGTACAAGGCGTAATCGGCAAGCGTACCGATGGATCCATCCGACCGAGCAGTGACAGCGCATATTTTGTCGGCGCTGGGCTCGGGTCCAAGAACACATCTTTGTGAAGACGATCGAGCGACGCGTTCAATCGACGGGCTTCTGCGAAATCCCCCGACGACGCTGCATTTTGCATCGCTGCATATTGTGCGGGCGCTATGTTAGACCCGACACTAATAGCCCCTTTGCCCCCATGGGCAAGATAACCCAGTGACGTTGGATCATCGCCCGAAAGCTGAATGAAATCATCCCCACAGCGGTCGATCAATGCTTGAACCCGGCTGATATCACCTGTGGCGTCTTTGCAGCCAATCACGGTCGGCAACTGCGCCAGACGGCCCATCGTATCATTGCTGATATCGACGACACTTCGCCCAGGAATGTTATAAACAATGATAGGAATATCAACAGCTTCACTGATCGCTTTAAAGTGCTGATAGATGCCTTCCTGGCTCGGCTTGTTATAATAAGGCGTCACCACAAGGGCCGCGTCCGCGCCGCACTCTTTTGCCACTTGCGCATATTCAATCGACACGCGCGTTTCATTGGATCCTGCCCCCGCAATCACCGGAACGCGCCCATTCGCAGCTTCGACACACAGGCGGATCACGCGTTTATGCTCTTCATGGGTAAGCGTCGCGCTTTCGCCTGTCGTTCCACACGGTACAAGACCGTGCGTCCCTGACGCGATTTGCCATTCGACATGATCCTGAAAAGCCTGCTCATCCAGAGCGTCCGGGTTGCGACCTTTTACAAAGGGCGTAACCAGCGCTGTTATCGAGCCATTAACCATAATTTTCTTTCCTAGGGATAAGACCCTGTCTATCGCTGTTTGCAGCGCTTTAGGCTTATTCTAACCTAAGGGGCAAGCATGGCGGCGATGGTGCGTCCTGGAGGTATTTTCAGGGCAAATGGTATAGCTAATGTGGGAACGCAAGAGTGAGAATGTTTAGAGCTTTCGTCATAGCCGCGCTTTTATCACTTTGGGCGACGGCTGTTGCAGCGGCCACCATTCCGGTGCCAAGGATTAAGCCAGAACCCCCGGCCCTTTCCCAGTATTTGTCGGATGCAGATGCCGTGCAGCTTCGCAAAGGGTTACGCGCGGCTCAGCGCGGAGAATGGATCGCGCTGAAGCGGGCGAAAGACAATCTCTCTGATCCTGTCGCACAGGACTTGCTGCGTTGGGTCCGCGTAGCGCGCGATCCACAAGCGCCCCGAAATTGGATGGATCGTGTCGTGCATGATTTATCAGATTGGCCGCGCATGACCTCTATTCGCGCCAAAGCGGAAGCCCAACTCTTTGACGATCCCCCTCGCCCGGACACGGCCATAGACTGGTTTCGCGGCAATGAGCCGGTTTCCGGTGAAGGTCGCGCTGTACTCGCCCGCGCTTATTTTGCCAAAGGCGAAGATGCGACGGGATTATCGTGGCTCAAATCAGCCTGGCGAGACGCTCGCCTCACGCGTGATCGGCAACGCGAACTCTTCGGCCAATATCGCAGCAAGCTCACTCCGGAGGATCATGCGGCTCGGGCCGACCACCTTATCTGGCTTGGCTCTCGCCATTTTTCCAAAGCCCGTGCCCTTTTACCCCATATGAATAAGTCTGATCGTGCCGTGATGGACGCGCGCATGCGCCTCTCAGGCAACCGAAGCGGCCTCAATGCCTCTGTAGACGCCGTTCCGGCCTCTCACGTCACAGACCCGGCCTTCCTTTATGAACGTGCCCGCTGGCGCCGCAAGAAGAGAACCAAAGACTATGCTCTTCCCATTTACAAGCAGATCAATGCCGCCCCGCGAACTGAAAAAGGGCGCGAACGTATGTGGATTGAAAAGCGCCTTATGGCCTATTGGCTTATGTCCGAAGAGCAGTGGGAGGATGCCTATTTCATGACGCAGAATGCGGGTGCGCCACGCGGGCTCGCCTTTTACGAACCGGAATTTATGGCGGGCTTTATTGCTTTGCGTCGGCAAAACAAACCACAGGTCGCGCTTGAACATTTCCAACGCTTAGAGCGCGGCGTCAGCACACCGATCAGTCTGGCCCGTGCGCGCTACTGGCAAGGCCGCGCGCATGAAGCCTTGAATGACGGCAATGCCGATTGGGCCTATTCCCGCGCGTCAGAATTTCCGAACACCTATTATGGACAGCTCGCGATGGTTCGGCGTCAGGGATCGGGAGCGCAGCTCATTCTTCCGCCTGAAATCACGTCGGCTGATGCCCGTACACGCTTCGAAGCCGACCGCCGCGTCCGGGCCTTGCGGCTATTAGGTGAAGCAGGCGAAGAACGTTTTTTCTCCGTATTTTCGTTCCACTTGGATGACGTTTTACCGGATCTGGAAAGCCTGTCGCTCTTATCAGAATTATCAGCCGATTATGGCTTCCAGCGTCCCGCCCTGCGCGCCGCGAAACAGGCTGGGCGTTTCCAATCCATGCTGACCGACTCCGGCTATCCGCTCGTCGCCCCGATTGAAGCGCTCGGCGAAGACTTCGATATTTCCTTCGTCTATGCGATCGCTCGACAAGAAAGCGAATTCTCAGCCGGCGCCATCTCGTCTGCTCGCGCCTACGGCATGATGCAGATGATTAGCGCGACCGCCAAAGCGACCGCTCGAAAGCATCGCGTTCCTTTTGATCGGGCTCGCCTCATCGCAGATCGAGACTATTCCGCACGCCTTGGGGCGCTGCATCTCCATGACCTTTTAGAGCGATTTGACGGGAGCTACATCCTGGCGGCCGTAGGCTATAATGCCGGACCGCACCGCGCGCGCAAATGGATCGAAGAGTATGGCGATCCGCGCACAGGGGAAATTGATCCGATCGATTGGGTCGAGATGATCCCGTTTTCAGAGACCCGCAATTACGTCATGCGCGTTATGGAGAACATGCAGGTCTATAAAGCGCGGCGTAATAATGACACCGCGCCCGTGACGATTGATCAAGCGCTTAGGAACGGGACTGACCGCCCCGCAATCCGTTGATCTGACGAAGCGCCTTTAAGCGCTGACGTTTTGATAGATCGGGAAGCGAGCCGTAAGCGCTTTGACACGCTCACGAACACTGGCTTCCACGTCGGCATTGCCTTTCGGATTTTCCGCCAGAGCGTCTAAGACTTCCGCCATGAGCAAGCCAATTTCGCGGAACTCGGCGGGGCCGAAACCGCGCGTCGTCCCGGCCGGACTGCCCACGCGAATACCGGAAGTCACAGTGAACTTCTCCGGATCGTTCGGAATACCGTTTTTGTTGCACGTAATGTAAGCGCGCCCCAAGGCCTTCTCGGCCGCATTTCCCTTCACACCCTTGGGCGTCAAGTCAATGAGCGCGAGATGCGTATCGGTCCCGCCGGACACTACAGCGTAGCCGCTTTCGACCAAGGCGCCTGCCATAGCGCGGCAGTTCTCGATCACGCGCGCCGCATAGTCACGGAAATCAGGCTGCAGGCAGTCCCGGAAAGCCGCCGCTTTGCCCGCAATAACGTGCATCAACGGACCACCTTGTAGCCCTGGGAAGATGGCCGAGTTGAACTTCTTGGCCAACTTCTCATCATTGGTCAAAATCATCCCACCGCGGGGGCCGCGAAGGGTTTTATGCGTCGTCGTCGTGGCCACATGCGCGTGGGGAAACGGCGATGGATGCGCTTTACCGGCCACAAGGCCCGCAAAATGCGCCATATCCACGTGAAGATAAGCCCCAACACTGTCCGCGATCTCGCGGAAGCGCTTGAAATCAATCACACGCGAATAGGCTGAACCACCACAGATAATCAGCTGCGGCTTGTGCTCCTGGGCCAGGCGCTCAACCTGATCATAATCGATCAAATGGTCATCGTCGCGTACACCATAGCTGACGGCGTTGAACCATTTGCCCGACATGTTGGGCGGCGCGCCGTGTGTCAGGTGCCCGCCAGAGGCCAGGTCCATACCGAGAATTGTGTCGCCCGGCTTCAGCAGGGCCAGGAAAACGCCTTGGTTGGCCTGACTGCCGGAATTGGGCTGCACATTCGCAAACCCGCAACCGAATAATTCCGTCGCCCGGTCAATCGCCAACTGTTCTGCCACATCTACATATTGGCATCCGCCATAGTAGCGACGGCCCGGATAGCCTTCGGCATATTTATTCGTCAGAACCGAGCCCTGTGCCTCCATGACCGCTTGGCTGACAATGTTCTCTGACGCGATGAGTTCAATCTCATGCTGCTGGCGTTCCAGCTCATCCCGCATGCAGGAAAACAGCTCCGGATCGCGGTCCGAAAGCGATTGATGGAAATAAGCGTCCAGATAGGAAGACGCGTCTTGTTTGGCTGCAGTCATGGCGGGCTCCGTGCGAGACTCACCGCGCCCTAACAAAGCTTGCCGCCCTACTCAATGCGCGGCGTCTGCGATGTGTGGATTATGCGACGGCGGGTCGCGCCAGTTCAAATTCGTCCCAGACGTCGGCTAACGCACTCATCAGCTCGTTGA
>CAWUKE010000040.1:0-14749 GCA_963922935.1 uncultured Alphaproteobacteria bacterium
TGCCATTGGCTTTCAATCGGCAGGATGTCTTCCTGAACCATTTGTGTGACATCGCGTAGGATCGGCTTCAGGCGATCGGAAACGCCTAGAGCCATCGCATCGGCGCTCGTCTTCATGGGGGACATATCGTTCATTACAGAGTTCCTTCTTCGATCTTCACACGGGCCAGCGCGCCCAAGGCTTCCACGCTTTGGTTCATTGTCGCAAACCGCTTATCCTGCGTTTGACCACGGACATATCGGGCATGGATTTGCTGAATAATCACCGCCAAACGCCAAATGCCATACACGAAATAATAGTGGATGTCAGACACGTCTGTGCCTGTCAGCTCGCCGTACCGTGCGGCAAATTCAGCGCGTGTTGGCATACCGGGCGCGGCAGAGGGCTGCCGGATCATCATTTGCATGGGTGCCGGATCGCTCGCTTCAATCCAGTAAGACAGCGTATTGCCCAAATCCATCAGCGGATCACCAATGGCGCAGATCTCCCAATCGATCAGCGCCGCAATTTTGCGTGGATCATTAGGATCCAGAATAGCATTATCGATCCGGTAGTCCCCGTGCAGTACGCCGACTTTGTCACTCTCGGCCGGCATATTATCTTCCAGCCATTTTTGGACGTCATCAAACCGCGTGATCCCGTCCGTGTGGGCTTTATCCCAACGCTTGTTCCAGCCCTTGATCTGGCGCTCCACATAGCCTTCGGGACGACCGAAATCCTCTAAACCGAGGCCTTTCCAATCGAGCGTGTGGAGTGTCGCCAGCGCTTGAATGAAATTATCGCCAAGCTGCGCCGTATCCTCTTCTGACCATCCCCATTCGCTCGGAATTGTCTTATGGATTAGCGGCCCGTCCACGCGGTCCATGACGTAGAATTCTTTGCCAATAATGCTTTCATCATCGGTGTAGAACACGGTTTGGGGCACTTGATCGAAGGCGGGCTTCAAATCCCGCATGATCCGATATTCGCGGAACATATTGTGACCCGCTTTCGGCAACGGACCAAATGGCGGACGCCGCAGAACTAAGCGCCGATCGGGATAATCAATCGCGTAAGTCAGGTTGGAATTGCCTGAAGGATATTGTTTGACGGTCGGCTTACCTGACAGCCCTTCGACGGAGGCTTTTAGGGCCGCATCAACGGCGGCAATATCGAGCGCTTCGCCGTCACGAACATCAATCGTGCTGTTTTCACCCGCCATTAGAGCGTCGCTCCGCCGTCCACGACTGTGCACTGTCCGGTGTAGAAACTGGCCTCATCGCTGACCATGAACAGCACCGCGCCGACCATTTCTTCAGGTTGAGCAAAGCGCTTAATCGCCATGGTCATATCGAGATATTTGTCCACGCCTGGCGCATTCTTGAGCGCGCTGGCCAGTTTCGTATCGACGGGACCGGGCAGAAGCGCGTTCACCCGCACGCCGTCGCCTTTTTTGTCGTCTGAATATTCCTTCGCCATGCCTTGCGTCATCGCGATCAACGCCGCTTTTGTCATCGCATAGACAACCCGCATAGGCGCAGGTTGCAGGCCATCAATTGAGGCCACATTGACGACAGACCCACCGCCGTCGCGTTTCAACATCGGATAGGCCTTTGATGTCAAAAAGTACGGCCCCTGCGTGTTGACGGCAAATGTCTTGTGATAGGCCTCTTCGGTAATCGCATGGGCCGGACCGAAATGCGGGTTCGTCGCCCCATTATTGATCAAAATATCGAGGCGGCCATGTTCTTCTTCAATCATGGCCAAGACTTTGTCGTGATGATCGAGCTCGCCCAAATGTAGCTCCGCAAAGCTGGCTGATCCACCTTTCTCCTTGATGTCGTCCGCAACTTTTGCGCAGGCTTCAGGTTTGCGGGATGTGCAAACGACATGCGCGCCATGTTCGGCAAGGCCGTGTGCGATCGCTTCGCCAATACCGCGCGATGCCCCAGCCACCAGGGCGACTTTTCCTGTCAGATCAAATCGAGCCATAATCTTTCGTCCTAAAATATACCGGAATTGGCGGCTTTAAGCTTCGCCAGCATTTTGCGCATACCGACGAGCCAACCGTCGGTATCCATCGCCCGCGCAATATAATATTTCTGCGCGACAGGATGCGGCAGAACGAGGAAACGATCCTCTTCCATGGCGAGCTTCAACGCATTCGCCACATCTTCTGGTTCTAGTAACTCTTCACGATTGCCAGAGAAATCCGCGCCAGCCGTCATATTGGTGCGCACATATTGCGGGCAGATACAGTGGCTCTTTATGCCCTGATCCCCATGTTCAATCGCAATGCTTTCGGCGAAGCTGACAGCCGCATGTTTGGTGCAGCTATAGCTCGCTGAACCCACTTGATTGAGCAAACCCGCCGCAGACGCCGTAATGACAAAGGTCCCCTCGCCGCGTTCTAGCCAGCTGGGCATCAACCGGCGCGCGGCATAGACGCTGCCCATAACATTGACCTGCCAGGACAGTTCCCAGCCTTCATTGCTGCCCCCGGCCACATGCGGACCATTGGCAGCCCCGACGCCGGCATTGGATACGAATATATCGACAGGACCGAGGTCAGCTTCGACTGCGTCAATAAAGGCGACGACGCTGCCTTCGGACGAAACATCGCAGACATAAGGTTTCGTGCCGACCGCCTCTGCCGCCTCCGTTGGCGGCGACAAGTCGGACAAGGCCACTTTCGCCCCGTTCGCAGCAAACATATCCCCAATAGCGCGGCCAATACCGCCGGATGCGCCAGTGATAGCGACGATCTTATTCTCAAACATGCCGCTTTCCTACACGCACAAGCCGCCGGGGCAAGCCACTCCACGCGCCTTTCACGTGGGCGATGAGTGCAGGCCTCAAACAGTAGCTCACTCAAATCTTCCTGTTTTTATAGATTTAGGTTACGCCTGAGCCATGAGTGGGGAAATCGAAGAGCTTTTAGCGGCAGCGGATGGCGGAAAAGGCCTTCTGGCTGAGGATAATATCCCGGATGAGAATCAGTCTCTGACCTGTTTTTCCTGCGGTGCAGAACTTATCGGTCTATATTGCCATGAGTGTGGCAATAAGAACGACAATTACCGCCGCTCAATTCTATCCCTGATTATCGATCTACTCGGCAATATCACCGCCGTCGACAGCCGGATGTGGCGAAGCCTCTGGAGCTTATTTTCGCGTCCCGGACAAATGGCGCGGGAATTTTCGGATGGAGCGCGAACCCGCTGGACCTCTCCTGTGCGCATGTATCTGGCCACGTCCCTGCTCTTATTTGGCTATATCGCCTTTTCGGGAACGCAGCTTGTCGCGATCGGATCTGTCGTGGGCGAAAATAAAAGCGATGGAGCTGCTGCCATTCACAGTGGCAGCCAGTCACAGCGCCTGCTATTTTTCGTCGAGCACTCAAAGCTTGCTGACATCACCTCTGAAAGCGCGCAAGCGCAAAGCGAGACCTTCATTCGCGGTTTCATGGATGTCGGCGACCGGATCAATAACCCCGAGAATATGAGAGACGGTATTGAAGAGCTGAATGACCGGATCGAAGACGCCACGTCGGATATTGAAAGACGCGCGCTCACCGCAACCCGCGATCAACTGGCCCGGCAGTTAGAAGCCGTTGAAGCGTCCGAACACGCAAGCACCCCACCTGATCCATCCGAGACGGGATCAGATAATCAGCCTAACGATGAAAATGCAGACGAGAGCGACGGCGAAAATAGTATCAACATTTCAGGCTTAAACGGAGAGAGTTTTTCGCTTGGCAATGATGATCTGGCGACCTTCTACAGGCGGATCGTCCGCAATCCCGAAGTTATAAATGATAGCCTGAACTCTAATCTAAAGTTTGCCATGTTCTTCATGTTACCTTTTGCCATGCTGCTCGGGGCTGTCTTCATACGGGGACGCGACAAAGCCATGCTTTACGATCATCTCGTCCATGCCGCCTATGTCCATGCTTTCTCTTTCATTCTCCTGTTCGTTTTCATCTTACTCAAGCAATACACCGCTATGGGCGGCCTCCTCTTTCTCTATACTGTCATCCTACTGATTTATCTACCTATTTCAGCCAAAGGCATGTTTGGGCGTGGATGGTTTAAGTCCTTTTTGACCGCTTACGGTGTGGGTGCAGTCTATACCTTCAACATGATGGTCCTCAGCGTGTTCTTTGTGGCCACCGCTCTGACGGGCGTCGCCAAAGAGATTGCGGCGGAGCGACTGGAATCCACGACGATAATCACGCCGTCGACACCCACACCTGAGAGCGCCGTAAGCCCCCAACCTGACAATTAGCGCCCGGCCGCCGCGACGGGCGCACGCGGTGCGCGATCCCCGAACCACCAGAGTGTCGCCGCTGTCGCTGCAAAGACGCAGGCGTCCACGATGGCGCTATCTTGCGTGCGCGCAAATATCCAGCCCGTAATCAACCAGAGGAGAAGCGTTAGTGTCGGTCGCACCAGACGGAGCGTATTGATAACCCATAGACTGGCTTTCCCAACGGCGGCGTCTGCTTTGATAGACGCCTCCAAGCCCGCCCAGCTGCCCGCTTGGGCGGCTAAAGCGATCTCTTGTTCTGTCTCTTGCGCCCGGGCTTGCATTTGTAGCTCATGCAGGGCCAGCTCATGTGCCCACAAGGCACGTTCATGCTCTTGCGCTTGGCGGCGTTCAAAGAACCCTGCGACGCGACCTAAGGCCGTCCCAATAATCCCGAATAGCCCCCCGGCGGCGGCATCGAGCGCTAAAGTCCCAATGTTTGCCATATGTCTTTCGCTTTCGAAGAGCCGTACCAGGACCGTCGCGGACCCATATCGGCATGGATGAAGGTTTGATAAAATCCGAAGCCCGTAAAGCCTGCGGACTTCAACGCTTGGTACAGGCGAAGCGGATCATGACCAGCAAGGGCAATATCGACCGCAAGACGCAAATGCTGCGACCGCGGCGCGCCGCCGACCCGCGCATTGTGCAGCCGGCACCGATGGGCCGACAGAATGTGAAACGGGCGACCAATCTGATCTCGCGCCTGTTGCAGAGCCTCCATAAAATCAGGCCAATGATAGATCTGCCCGCAATGACGGCACCCCATTTCGGCGGAGGAAAAGTTTGGCCATCGCCGATCAAGGCTTTGCGCGGATTTAACTTCAAGTTCGCTGCGCTGATTGTCCCACCGATAACGGCGACGCGTCACGCCGGACGTCAGGGGCCAAAAACGCAATCGTCTCGGTCGCCTTGTGGGGCGCGGATATCCGCGAGACCGTCGGAACGGATTCCAGAGAGGCCGAGAGGATGGCGGTCTCATAGAGAACGCCGATTGAACGGAAGGACAAGATGTCATGATCCGTTTCTGACACACAAATCGTGTCCGGGGACGCGTCTCTATGGGGCAAGAAAAAAGCCCGCTATTTCAGCGGGCTTTGTCGATTTTTTTAAGTGAAAAACGTGGATTTACTTAAAGATATCAAGTTTCCCGACTTGCTTGGCCGCCAGATAGTAGAAGGTTACGCGGGACTTCTGGCGTTGTGCCTTCATCTGATTGCAGACGTCTTTGACCAAGTCCATTTGCCCAGTTTTCTGGCCCAGCTTACGCGTTACAAATCCTTTTGCCACACGCTGCAGTTCCGCTTCGTCTGAGCAAGCGACGAGCGAGCTATCCCGAGATTTCAGTGCCGCACCGCAATATTTCACGATACTTTTGACAACATCCCGATCAGCCTTGGCATCATATTTGACGACATTCGCATAGTAGCGATCGACCCTTTTCTCCGCTTCAGCGGCCGCTTTGGCTTTCGCTGACATAGGTTTTTTGCCCGGCTTCTTACCAGACGTTTTCGCCGAAGCAGGTTTCGCTTTCATCGGCCGCGCTGCTGCGCCTTTGGCTAGGCCTTTGGCCTGCTTGACCCACTCGTCGCGATCTATGCGGCCGGGAATGCTGTCGATGACGCCTTCCACCATTTCTACGTCAGCGCGTTTCCACGCACCGATCTGGCGGAAATAGTAGATCCCTTTGCCATTGAGATCCTTCTCAAACTTTGGACCGATCCCTTTAATCAGTTTCAGATCATCCGGCGCACCGTCTGTTGGGCCGTCTGTGTAAAGCACTTTGGGCTTTGGTGCGGCAGCCTTCTTCGCCGCTGGTTTTTTGGCTGCTGGTTTTTTAGCTGCAGGCTTCCTAGCGGGCGCTTTTCTAGGAGCCGTCTTCTTCGCAGCAGACTTCTTGGGAGCCGCTTTCTTTGCTTTAGGCTTAGCCGCCTTCTTTGCGGCTCCAGCAGCCGCCAATGTCGCTGCGCCGGCAGCGGCCGCTTTCGCGCCGCCGGAACCACCGGTTTCCGCTGTCTCTGCAATACGAGATTCAAGATATTTCACCCGCGCCGCCAGATAACGGTTTTGCCACTCTAGCGCATAAGTATCGTCGCTCTCGCTCGTTTTATCGGTGGCAACAGCTGTCGCTGCCGCTCCAGCAACAGCGCCTGCCCCGGCAGCGGCGAGCTTGGATTTCAGGTCAGACACTTCGGTATCGCGCGAGGAAACATGACCTTCTAGTTCGTGGACACGTGCACGAAGACTGTCAGCTTCCGCCCGTAGCGCGCCTTCGCCTTCCACAGACAGATCGCCTGTGATCCGCTTTTTGGGCTTAAGGAACCAGCCCAACAGAAAACCAATGCCCCCAATGATAAGGGACGGGATCAGGTAGAAGCACCCGAGAAAGCCTAAGAAATTATCCATTTGGGACCCCTACTCTTGTAAGACTGTTCAGATTGGTAAGACTATTCAGATTGACTGAGAATGAATTCGATGCGGCGGTTCCGTTCACGCCCTTCCGCCGTACTATTGTCGGCAATAGGATTGGCTTCACCAAACCCTGTGGCCGTCATGCGAGAGCGATCGATCCCGGCTTCCGTTGCCAGATAGGCCAGAACAGAATTGGCCCGCGCTTCAGACAAGCGCTGGTTCAGTTCGTCAGACCCGTCGGAAGAGGTGTAACCGTTGATCGCAACGCGGAAAGACGGGCATTGCTGCGCCGCGCCGCCAATATCATTCAGCAGATCAAAATTCATATCTCCCCGAATATCGGCACTACCTCCGCCGAACTGAATACGACGCCCTGTGCGAATGTCGTTCAGTAGGTTTTGGCAAATCGCCTGACTGGTCACTTCACCAGATTGACGCGTCATTCCATCGGGCACCCGCAAATTCGACGCGATGGAATAGCCCTCTGGCATTTCTGTCGAGACCATGCTGAGGACCTGGTTCTGCACGTCAACCGACGGCGCAACCCCTGTTAAAGCGCCGGATGTGCCGTCCATTTCAAAACGCCCTTCCGCGAGAAGCGAAAGCTCGCGGAAATGTTCTTCGATAACGGCTGCCCACTGGTTGTCCGGGGCACCACTCGCAATGCGAATGTTTTCCTCGGCAATGTTCTCAGTGCCGAAAATGGACTGTGCAGCCGCAATTGTATCGTCTTTAGCTGTTTGACTGGGAACAAAGCCTTCTAGCGTAACAGCACCCGTCGCGACTTTGCGGGCAGAGAAAGTATAAGGCGATTGGACGGGAATTTCAGAAACGGCTGTTGTTGAGACCGCTGAAACCGTTTCGGTCGCGACGCTGATATCATCGCGCACATTGTGCCATTTATGTTTGTTCTTACAGGCCGAGCATTTCGTATTTGCCGCGATGTTAACCGCTTCAGTCTTGGCATTGTTACTAGGCGCTTCGCCCGAAACGGTCGCGACATTGCCTTGCATGTCGACGGCGGCCCAGTTGTGGCCGGCTTCATTCAACGCCGACCGAATATCGCCTTCCATGGCGTCAATGCGGGCTTGGCCTGTCAAAAGTCCGTATACCAGACCGACAAGCAGCAAGACTAAAAATCCGAGTAACCAACGGCCCATTTGATTCCCTTTATCTTTACTCGCCAACCCCCGAAAACATGGCGAGTGGACTCAATGTGAATCCATCCGCCACAGGCTTAACGGATGGATCACAGACGTGCAAACCCTAAACAAGCGAAACACGTGGTCCCCCTATCCCAGGGTCGCGAGACGCGAAAGGGCCGCGCGATATTCACGCTCTAATTGATCGACGGCCTCCGACACGGGTGGCGCAGACGTCACCTGACCAACGCCCTGGCCCGCGCCCCAAATGTCTTTCCAGGCTTTCTTATCTGTATTCCCCCCCGATCCGAAGTTCATCGTGCTCTTATCCGCTTCTGGCAGATTGTCGGGATCCATCCCGGCTTTGCGGATTGAGCCTTTCAAGTAATTTCCGTGCACGCCTGTAAAGAGTGAGGAATAGACAATGTCTTCGCCGGAACTGTCGATGATTTCTTGCTTATAGGCTTGATCAGCATTGGCTTCTTCCGTCGCGATAAAGCGCGTTCCGATATAAGCCATGTCAGCGCCAATCCCGAGCGCGCCCACCACAGAGCCCCCAGTCGAGATCGATCCACTTGCCAGGATCGGCCCGTCAAAAAACTCGCGTATTTCCGGGATCAAGGCGAAGGGCGACAATGTTCCAGCGTGACCACCCGCGCCAGCACACACCGCAATAATCCCATCCGCGCCCATGGATAGCGCTTTCTTTGTGTGTCGGATATTGGTCACATCATGCAGGATAATCCCACCATAGGAATGGGTCGCGTCATAGACTTGCTGGTTCGCTTGCAATGACGTGATGATGATCGGCACTTCATGCTTTACGCAGACTTCCATGTCTTCTTGGAGGCGATTGTTGGACGGGTGACAGATTTGGTTCACGGCGAAAGGGGCGACAATTTTATCAGGATTAGCCGCCTGATATTCTTCCAGCTCTAGCTTTATCCGCACAATCCATTTTTCGAGTGTTCCGGATGGGCGCGCATTCAACGCCGGAAAGCTGCCGACGATACCCGCTTTGCATTGGGCAATGACGAGGTCCGGGCCGGATACAATAAAAAGCGGTGCAGCAATAATAGGTAAGCGCGTTTTTTTCAAAATCTCTGGAAGGGCCATAGAGAAACTTTCTAATCAGGAAGGGGGTGTAATATGATAGTATCTGTTACGGACGAACGTTCGCCATGGTGCCAGTCTCATCCGCACGAAAATCTGTATCCGCCTGTGCAGCGAGCCAGGCCATAACCGCGAAGGCGGTCACATTGACGCGAATATCCTCGGGATCGATCTTATCGAGCGTGTCATCCGGCGTGTGGTGAAGGTCGAAATAATCCGTCCCGTCTTGCTGAAAGCGCATCACAGGAACGCCCGCATTGGCCATGGGGATAATATCTGGACCGCCATTCGTTGTGCGCGTCCCAATGGGAAGGTTCATAATGGCCGCTGCGCGTTCAATGACCTCTCGCCCGTCTCCGACATTGACCAAGACCTCATAAGGCGGCTCTGCGCCAAAGTCCGACTCAGTTGCTAAGACATGGTTTTCAAGTTCTGCTGCGTGCGTGCGCGCATATTCAAAAGCGCCCAGCAAACCGACTTCCTCAGCGCCAAAAGCAATGACACGGATCGTCCGTTTCGGGGACAAGCCTACATCTAAGATGACTCTCGCCGCGCCTGCGCTCACGCCAATTCCGGCCCCGTCATCAACGGCACCCGTGCCAAGGTCCCAGCTATCTAAATGCCCGCCAATAACCACGATTTCTTCAGGCCGTTCTGTCCCCACAATTTCACCGATGACATTGCCGGACTCAACAGGTCCAACAGACATAGGCTCTAAGTTGAGCGACATGACGATTTCATCTTCGCGCGCAAACATCCGCTCCAGCTGATCCGCGTCTGGTGCAGAGAGAGCCGCGATTGGGATCTTCGGATAATCGGGGTCG
This sequence comes from uncultured Alphaproteobacteria bacterium, assembly GCA_963922935.1. Taxonomy (GTDB): domain Bacteria; phylum Pseudomonadota; class Alphaproteobacteria; order Caulobacterales; family Maricaulaceae; genus Litorimonas. Next base: position 9,776 of record CAWUKE010000040.1, read on the forward strand.
TAGCGCATCTGACCTGTATGCGGGAAACGGTGGCTGTCCGTTCCGACCGACCTAATGATGACAGCCAGCGCGCCACGCTTTGCGCCTTCTGTTGCACCGGAACGCCGCTTCCGGTTCGCAGGGCCATAGCCCGCCCCATCCGGCGCCTTCTTCATCCGCCCGGAGATAAAGACGATTTTGCCGGACAAATCTTCTTCTGAGGCCGTCAGATCATCATAGGTTGGGAAGAAAGCGATCGGCGCCGTAATCCCGCCTTCGGGTGTGGCGACTGATCCGCCTAGCGCTGTGATCAACATCTCTTGCGGATAGGGCGAGACGATCGTCGCGTTCTCTTCGCCCCTAATCCATCCCGGAATTTGGAAAGTCTCGACTCGAACATTTTCGAGACCGAGTTCGTTGAATTTCGCAACCGTCCAATCCCGCGCGCGAGCTTCGGCTTCGGTCCCAGCCAGGCGTTGCCCGACTTCTGTTGTGAGGCCCTCAACAATTTCGTAGCCAATATTTGTTGCCGCAGAGGCATCGAGTATCGCTTGAACATCCGGCGTGATCACCCTTGCGTCCGCAACGCGTTCAGGCGCCTCATTCCCATTTGGCGTCGGAACCTCAGCCCCACTACAAGCTGCCAATGTCAGAGCCGCAACGGCGGCGAATCCACGAAACATAATGTTCCCCAAAGTTCAGTTGATGACTTGATAAAGATACAGCGCGCGTTAGCAACCGTGTCACTGTAGGGAGGACATTCAATGTCACAGACTCCATTGCGCCGTCTCTTAAGTGGACTGGTCGGGACTATCACCTTTGCAGCCTGTCAGCCTGCTGTTCAGGACACTGCGCCCTCAGCGCTGACGACAGATGAACTCATCCGCGAAGCGGACCTGGGTCGCCGGATCGAAACGCTCGCCTCTGACGCCTTTATGGGTCGTGCGCCCGGCACAGAAGGGGGTCGCCTGGCAGCGCAATATATTGCTGACGAGATGAAAGCGGCGGGCCTCGTCCCCATGGGCGATAACGGCACCTACTTTCAGAATGTCACGCTCACCAAAAGCCTTGTAAGCGACGACAGCACTTACGCTATCTCAAATGATGGGTCGATGCTGGTCGAAGGTGTCGCGGGCGAGAATGTGACCTTCTGGTCAAAACGCCTCGACCCAACCATTACGCTTAGCAACAGTGAGATGGTCTTCGTCGGCTATGGCGTCGTCGCGCCAGAATATGACTGGAATGACTATGAGGGCCTAGACGTTACCGGGAAAACGGTCGTTATTCTCGTCAATGACCCAGGCTTTGGGACGCAGGATCCGGAGCTTTTTAACGGCAATTCCATGACATATTATGGCCGCTGGACTTACAAGTTTGAAGAAGCCGGAAGACAAGGCGCAGCGGGCGCGATTGTCATTCACCAAACGGCGCCAGCGTCCTACCCTTGGGAGGTTGTTGGGGGCGCTTGGACAGGTCCTCAGAACGATCTTGTACGCCCGGATGGCGGGGCCAATCGCACCCTGATCGAAAGCTGGGTCAATGAAGCGACGGCGATTGCCATGTTTGATGCGGCTGGCCTCGACTTTACGGAAATGGCGTCTCGCGCCCTTTCAAATGAGTTTGAGCCCGTTCCATTAGAGGGACTGACACTTGATGTTGCACTGTCTCAAGAAGTCCTATCCGTCGAAAGCCCTAACGTCGCTGGCGGCATTATCGGCACTGAAAGTCCAGAAGAGTTCATGCTCTACATGGCCCACTGGGATCATATGGGCCAAAGCGAAGGTGACGGCGACACAATCTATAACGGCGCAGTCGATAATGCGACGGGGACCTCTGTCATCATTGAAATTGGCGAAGCCTTTGTCGAAAAAGGCGCCCCAAAACGCTCCGCCATTTTCGTGGCTGTCACAGCCGAGGAAAGCGGCTTGCTCGGCTCGGCCTATTATGCCGCTAAGCCGCTCGTTCCGCTCGCCCAAACCGTGGCGGGTATCAATATTGACGCTGTCCAGCCGCTTGGCAAAACCAAAGATATGATCGTCGTGGGATATGGCGCGTCAGAACTTGAAGATCGCCTCAATACGATTTTGATGACGCGCGATATGCGCATCCAACCCGATGTGAACCCATCCGCCGGCTATTTCTATCGATCAGACCATATCAGCCTCGCCAAGGAAGGGGTGCCGATGTTGTATCCGGGCGGCGGGATCGATCACGTCACAAAAGGCTCCGCTTATGGCGAGGCCGTCAATAAGGAATACACAGCCGAACGCTATCACAAGCCCGGCGATGAGTATGACAATAGCTGGGACTTATCCGGTATCAAACAGATCGCGGAAATCCTGTTCGAATTGGGTTATGATCTGGCCGATAGTGAAGACTGGCCGAATTGGTATGACGGCAATGAGTTTCGCGCACTTCGCGACGAGATGCGTCCCGAAACAATAGACTCTGGCGCTGAGTAAACCCCATCCAAACGGTCGTCTGCATGAAATGGGGCACGCGTTACGGCCCGGAATTCGTCAATCGCATGTGGGCGGCGGTGCAGCGCAATACGCAGCGCCCCACACGCCTTGTTTGCTTGACGGATGATCCGTCCGGCATTGACCCGGCTGTTGAGTGCGCGGAAATCCCGGAGATCAACTTACCGCCAGATCTGATCAATACGCCTTGGCGCAAGCTGACCCTATGGAAAGCACCGCTGCACGATCTGTCCGGCGACTGCCTATTTCTGGATTTAGACTTGGTGATTACAGGGTCGCTCGACGCCATGTTCGACTATGAACCCGGTCGGTTTTGCGTGATCGAAAACTGGACCCAGATGGGGCAAGGCATCGGTAATACGAGCGCTTTTCGCTGGCCCGTCGGGCGGTTTGCCCATATCTACGATGACTTCCAGGCCGATCCCGATAAGTGGCTCAGCCAGTACCGTATCGAGCAACTCTATATCAGTCGCGAGATCGCTGATATGGTCTTCTGGCCGCGGCTTTGGTGTGCCAGCTTCAAGCATACGCTCTTACCCAAATGGCCGAAAAACTTCTTCCAAGCCCCTGAATTACCTGAAGAAACAAGAATTGTCGCTTTCACTGGAAAACCGGATCAAGATGAAGCTTTGCGGGGCGAATGGCCGGTAAAGCGTCAGTGGAAAAAACTCTATAAACACGTTCGCCCAACGCCTTGGATTGCGGAGCATTGGTAGGTCGTGCGCATTAAATTTGTTAGCAAGACTGCGCCTGAGGACATCCCAGCCCTGTGGCAACCTTTGCTCGACATTGCCGAACTTCCAAGCGATGTAAGCGTCACGTTTGATCCTGACGATCGAGACTATGATTTTCTCATAGTCTATGAAGATCTGCCGCCCTTACCGGGTGAGAAGAAGATCAACCGTGTCGAGCCCCTCGCCTGCGCACGCGACAACACGCTTCTGATTACAACAGAACCTAGTTCCATCCGGATCGATGGACCCAATTACCTTCGCCAGTTTGGCGCTATTTGGACCTCCAAGCCGCCATCGCTCACCGTGGACCTCGCTCGGATCGATGGCCCGCCGCCACTTCGCTATTTTTTCGGTCGCAACCTCGCCGGGGGGCAACATCGCGATCTGTCCAAACCCCTACCCGAGAAGACGCAGGACCTCTCCGTCATGTGTTCCAATAAAGCGATGGGCCATACGCTGCATTCAAAGCGCTTGGAGTTTGTCAAAGCGCTAAAAGCCGAAATGGGCGATGCGCTCGCGCTTTTTGGGCGGGGGTTTGATACGGTAGATGACAAAGCGGACGCCATGACCCCTTATCGCTATCACATCGCCATCGAAAACCACGTGCAGCCTGGACATATCACCGAAAAACTGACGGACTGTTTTCTGGCGGGCTGCCTGCCCTTTTACTTTGGCGCGCCGGATTATGACCGATGGTTCCCCAAAGACGCAGTCATTCCGATTAACATTTTCGATTTCGATCAGGCCGTAAAAACCATCCGGGAGACGATTGAAAGCAACGCCTATGAAGCGCGCTTTGAAGCGATTGGTCGAGCGCGCGAGATAGCCCTGAAAGAATGGAATACGGTTGCTGCGAGCGTCAATGTCGCCGCGTCGCGATATGATGAGAACGCTTCAAGAGGCGGGCAACTTTATGGACGCCACGCCTTCCGCAAAGCGCATCCCTTCAATGCAGCGCAGGACGCTATTTTCCGCGCGCGGATGCAGCGATCGGCAGCAGCACGCCCAATGCAGCAACAATCCGGCATGTCTTAACCTCTTAACCTTCCCCTTTTACGCGAATTTAGTAGAGCTTTGCGCAAAGCGACGGCTATTGCCTTTTTTAGCAAAACCAATCGTCTGCCTGGATTTCTTATGTCCCCTCTTGCGAACGCTCTGCGTCTGTCCGTTCTCACAATGTCTACAACCGTCTTGTGCCTCGGCACAGCCGGGTTAGCAAACGCGTCTGATAAGGCCTCTGAGGCGCCCGGTCGCGGTGTGGCAGGATCACAAACTGATGCCGTCGCCAAGTTTCGTCAGCTCGACATGGAGTTTCGGTCGCCAAATGTTTATCGGTCAGCCTCTGGCGCGCCGGGACCGGCCTATTGGCAACAGCGCGCGGACGTCAGCATTGACGCCACGCTGGACGAAGAGACGCAGCGCATTTCTGCCGAAATGGATATCAATTACGTCAATAATTCACCGGACACATTGAAATATATCTGGCTCGCCCTCGATCAGAACCGGTTCAAGGACGGCAGCCTTGCGCGCGAAAGCGCAACAGCATCGGGCGCAGGCACACGCCGGGGTCAAGGCGCAGGCGGTGCGGACCGCATTAGTTTCGGTCAACTTCGCTACAATCAGGCGATGGAAGACCGGGAATATGGCTTCGAATTCGAACAAGTCGCCGACATGGACGGCAACGCGCTAGATGTGTTCGTCAATGACACCATGATGCGGATCGACCTGCCCGAACCGCTCGCGCCCGGCGAAAGCTTCGCCTTCCAAGTCGATTGGGAGCA
>CAWUKE010000041.1:0-14483 GCA_963922935.1 uncultured Alphaproteobacteria bacterium
GGATGAGCAGCTCGCGGCCTATATGTTCGAAGATTTAGCCCGAGCAGAAGATCGCTACAGAGCTGGACGGCAGCTCCAGATCCTAGCTTACATGAGCGATCTCTTGGAGGATCCGACGCTACGGTTGTTCTCTCTCGATGGCGCTTATCCAATCTTCCAAAAAAGTGATGGCTCTCTACTTGCCGTGACCCAAAGGGATTATGCGACATGGCAATCGCCATTCTCAGAGGAAGTGGCCTCGTTGCAGCGTGCAGCCCAAAGGCGTCCAATATCCTTGCATGTGCTCGGAGCGTTTGATTCGCAGGTTCTGGCGCAAGCCAAAGCGATGAATGTTCACCCTTCTGTGCCGACCCGATAACTCTGCGCATATAAGTCAGGTCGATCTGAACGGTCTGAAGGGGCGGGCTTTACCGGAACAAACGCTCGCCGCACAAAATGATGCTGTGAAATCGCTCGAATTGCCCTTTTCATCATTCGGTCTGTTTGCTTTTACAAAACAGATTTCTGTTTTGAGGATATGTCGATGAAAAAGTTTGCCTGGTTGATGAGTTCTGCGCTCGTCCTGTGTGCGTCAAGCACTGCCGTTGCGGTGGAGGGAATGTTCACCCCAGATCAACTGCCGGAGATCGCGAAAGACCTTCGCAAGAAAGGCTTGAAACTCAATCCCAAGCAACTGACCGATCTGACCGAGTTTCCTATGGGAGCCGTCATTTCTCTTGGCGGCTGTACTGCGTCTTTTGTTTCTCCAGAGGGTTTAGTTGTTACCAACCATCACTGCGCCCGGGGCTCTATCCAGTTCAACTCGACCGAAGAGAATAACTATCTCGAAGATGGTTTCCTCGCGGGGACAATGACAGACGAATTGCCCGCTGCGCCAGGGTCACGCATTTATGTGACCGTTGATGTGACGGACGTCACCGACGTTATCAAAGGCGATCTGTCAGACGACATGACGGGGCGTGAACGGTTTGATGCGATTGATGCCAAACAAAAAGCTTTGATTGCTGAGTGTGAATCTGCGGGCGGCTATCGCTGTCAGGCCGTGCCTTTCTTTGGCGGCCTACAATATAAGCTGATCAAGCGTCTCGAGATTAAAGATGTTCGCCTTGTTTACGGGCCAAGCGACAATATCGGCAAATATGGCGGAGATATTGATAACTGGATGTGGCCGCGTCACACCGGCGATTTCGCTTTTTACCGCGCTTATGTCGCGCCGGACGGGACACCTGCGGATTATTCAGAAGAGAATGTGCCGTTTAAACCCGAACATCATTTGAAGGTTTCCGCGGCTGGCTTGGATGACGGCGACTTTGTCATGGCAGCCGGCTATCCGGGATCGACATCGCGTTACGCCCGCCTTGCCGAAGTTGAAAACACATTTGGTTGGTTCTACCCCACCTATGTTGACGTGCTTGGCGATTGGGTCGCTACGATTGAGGCGGCAGCGCCAGAAGGGTCTGACGCGCGCATCAAATATGAAAGCCGTTTGGCGGGATTGAACAATGTCCTGAAAAATTTTGGCGGCCAGATCGAAGGCGCGCGTCGCGTCGGTCTTGTGGATCGCCGCGCAGAACGCGAAGCCAAGCTCAATGCATGGATTGCCGAAGATGCCTCACGCGCTGAATTTGCGGACGCTATTTCGGCGCTTGATGCCCTCGCAGAAGAAAGCGCCAAGGAGACACAGCGGAATTTCTGGTATAATAATGCCACCCGCCCACAAATGCTCAGTACCGCGCAGCGTCTCTATCGCTGGTCATTAGAGCAACAAAAGCCTGATGCCGAGCGTGAGCGCGGCTATCAGGAGCGCGACGAAACTTTCTTCCGTCAAAGCCTGCAGCGTATTGATCGTCGCTATGACGCGTCCGTGGACAAGGCAGAATGGTTGCTTTTCTTGGGCTATTATCAAGAGGCTGATCCAGATCTGCGCGTCGCGGCTTTTGATGAAGCCTTAGGCATTTCAGAGAGCACCAGCGCGGCTGAATTGAATGCCGTCATCTCACCTTACTATGTTGGCGGTGAATTGACGGATTCTGAAAAGCGTCTGGCGTGGATGGACATGTCGCCGGCTGATTTTGAAGCCAGCAATGATCCGTTCATTAAGCTCGCAGTCGCGCTGCACGATACTGAAATGGCGCAAGAGGCGGCGACGAAAGATCGCCAAGGCCGATCCGCTGCGCTGCGCCCTGGCTATATGCAGGCGATCATCGATTGGCAGCGCGACAATGATTATGTCGCCTATCCTGACGCCAATAGTACGTTGCGCGTGACTTACGGGAATGTGCTCGGCGGTTCGCCCAAGGATGGCATGATCTATGAGCCGTTCACGCGTCTCGAAGGGATCACGGAAAAGCATACAGGCGAAGCACCCTTTAACTCTCCCGCGCGGCAGAATGAACTGATCGAAGCGGAAGAATATGGCGATTACAAATTGCGGAGTATCGACTCTGTGCCGGTGAATTTCCTGTCTGATCTCGATTCGACGGGCGGGAATTCCGGCTCAGCTACGTTGAACGCGCGGGGTGAGCTCGTGGGCTTGCTGTTTGATGGCACGATCGAAAGTGTGAATTCCGACTGGGATTTTGATCCGCGCACAACCCGCACCATCCACGTCGACACACGCTACATGCTGTGGGTCATGGAAAAGGTCGACAATGCGGGTCACCTCATCGAAGAAATGGATATTGTGCGCTAATCCAGATGGCACAAAACACTACTCATAAGGCCGCCACTTTGAGCGGCCTTTTTTTATACCTTCACACGTCCCTGACGCGTGATAATGTTACACGGCAAAGATTGATGAAAGTGATCTCTATGAAAGCCTCTGTTTCGACTTTAGCACTCAGCCTCACTTTGGGATTGATGACAGGCTTAGCGGCTCCCAAAACGGCCCAAGCGGAAGGGTATAAATTACCGCCAGCGGAGATTGCCGATATTGTGATGCGTGCGCCCGCGCCTTCCGTTAGCGTCTCGCCGGACGGCTCGACCCTGCTCTTGCTAAAGCGCGAGAGCTTGCCGCCGATTTCTGAACTCGCCAAGCCGATGGAGCGACTTGCGGGACAGCGCCTGGATGCCGCAACGAATGATAATTTCAATCCGCGCAACTTTGTGGGCCTGTCTTTGCAGGATGTTGAGAGCGGCGAGGTCCGGGACGTTCGATTGCCGAACAATGCGGATATTGCCGATCAAAGCTGGTCGCCGGATGGTCGCTATGTTGTTTTCACCAATACGTCAGCAGACAGTATGGCGCTTTGGGTACTAGACACGGAAACGGCTCGCGCCCGTGAAATTATGGGTGAAGGGCTAAACCCGATCTTCCGTGAACCGCTTTGGTTGCCTGATGGGCGATTGCTTGTGCTCGCTATCCCTGAAGATCGCGGCCCAAAACCTGAAGCGCCTCTCACTCCCTCTGGCCCCGCCATTCAGGACGCAAGCGGAGGCGAAGAGGCGCAAACCCGAACCTATCAGGACCTGTTAAAGACGCCCTATGATGAAGAACTCTATCGCTGGTTAGCGACCAGCCAACCCATGATCATGCGCGCCGATGGACGTCGTAAGACGAAGATCGGCGAACCCCGCATTTATAATTTCGCAGCGGCGTCGCCGAATGGTGAATATCTGCTGATGGAATGGTTGGAAGAGCCATTTTCTTACCAAGTGCCTTATTGGCGTTTTTCACAAACGTCTGCGGTTTGGACGATGGATGGCGATGCGGTTGCTACGATCGCGCGGACACCGCTTGCCGATAATCTGCCTGTTCAAGGGGTGATCACGGGCCCGCGGAGTATCAATTGGCACCCCACAGCGGATGCAGCTTTGATCTGGGCAGAAGCTCTCGATGGCGGTGATCCTCGGGTTGAAACGGATGAGCGGGATGCCCTCATGATCCAGACGGCCCCGTTTGATCAGTCCGCGCGCCGCGTTCATGTCATGGAAGACCGCTTTGCAGGCTATTCAGGCCTCGAAGGCACGGATGATATGATGGTCTATGACTATGACCGTGACACGCGGGAACTGCGTACGGCGCTTATTGATGTGCTGGATGGAACCGCCGCGCGTGAGGTCGAAGTCCGCAATATTCAGGATGCTTATGCTGATCCGGGCGATCCGGTCACGACCCAGACCGACGCTGGATTTTCCGTCGCGCGTGTTCATGACGGCAAGATTTTTCTGACAGGGAATGGCGCGACGCCTGATGGCGCCCGGCCTTTCTTACGGAGTTTCGATCTTGAGACGTTTGAGACGGAAGAGCTGTGGCGCAATAGCGGCGAAACCTATGAGCGGGTCGTTGACCTCGCGGCCGATGATGCCAGCCGTTTCGTCACCTATTTTGAGAGTCCAGATACGCCCGGTAATTTCCGGTTGCATAGCGGAGAGGATGTTAGCTTTCTCACGGATTTCCCCGATCCTCATCCTGAACTGACCGGGATTAGTCGCGAACTGATTACCTATCAGCGTGATGACGGCGTCGAGCTATCGTCCACGCTCTATCTCCCGCCTGGATATGAGGAAGGCGACACGCTACCCGTCGTTGTCTGGGCCTATCCACGTGAGTTTAATGATGCCGCGACAGCGGGACAGGTGCGGGATAGCAAATATCGTTTCACTCGCATTGGTGGCTACTCCCATCTGTTTTTCCTAACGCAGGGCTATGCCGTGATGGACCGCGCCGCCATGCCGGTGGTGGGCGCTGATCCTGAGACGGTGAACGATACGTTCATCGAACAGATCGTCGCTTCGGCCCAAGCCGCGGTTGATGAATCTGTGAAGCGCGGATTTGGGGATGGAGAGCGTGTTGGTGTGGGCGGCCATTCCTATGGGGCCTTTATGACGGCGCACCTTCTCGCCCAAAGTGATATTTTCAAAGCGGGGATAGCGCGTTCTGGCGCTTATAATCGTACGCTCACGCCGTTTGGGTTCCAGGCCGAACGCCGCATCTTCTGGGACGCGCCAGAGACCTATTACAAGCTCTCGCCCTTTATGGCTGCGAATAAGATCAAAGAGCCGATGCTTTTGATCCACGGGGCGAAGGACAATAATTCTGGGACTTTCCCGCAGCAGTCTGAGCGCATGTTTGCGGCCGTTAAGGGTACGGGCGGGACAGCGCGCCTGGTGATGCTGCCCCATGAAAGCCACGGTTATCGTGGACGCGAGTCCGTGCTGCATACGCTCGCAGAAATGATCGAATGGTTCGAAACCTATGTGAAAGCCCCAGCAGAGACAGAGACTGAGTAAAAGGTTTTCAGATTGCAGCTGATCGACACCTTTAGCGCGGTCAGCTGCCTTCGTCAGATTGCGCCAGCAACTCCGCATTGCCGCCAGACGCGGTCGTATCGATGCAAACATGTTCTTCCCGGACGAGCATCAGAGGATCATCTGACAGAATAAGGGGCAAGATCGGGCCCTCCCGCCGAGCCAAAGCTTGGCGGCAGGCGCGTTGGTCATCTTCAGAGCCCCAATGAAAGACCGCCGTGAAACCCTGCAAGTGTTCAAGGCTTTGTGGGTCGATTGATAAGGGGATGGGTTGATTGCCAAAACGCTGGGCGAGTTCGGCTTGCGCTTTCCGAGCTTTATCGCCTGGCCCCAGACATAGAACGTTCCCTTTGGCATAACTGGACAGGCGGTTGCTCTCGCCAGTCGGTCCAGGCAATTCCGATGTGGAGAGGAGCGTCGAGACGGGGGCAGGGACGGCGTCAATCACAGCTTGAGGGTTTGGGGTCAGCGGTTCGGAGACGGGCTGCCTACGAATATTTTGGCGGGTGAAGCGCGCCACATAGTCTGGCCCGCCGGCTTTTGGTCCGGTCCCGGACAGAGCGGATCCACCAAACGGTTGAACGCCGACAACTGCGCCGATCTGATTTCGGTTAATATAAATATTTCCAACACGGAGGGCGCGCTTGGTTTCCTCAACCCGGCCATCAATCCGTGTGTGAAGCCCGAAGGTCAGAGAGTAATCCCGTTGATTGATTTGTTCAATGATAGACGGAATTTCACTGGCTTTGAAGCGCGTGATATGAAGTACAGGGCCAAATACCTCTCGGCGAATATCCTCATATCCATCGACTTCGATAAGGGTTGGCGGAACAAAATGACCCGTCTCCGGGGCCTCGAGTGTCTGAGCGGGGTCAAATTGCCCGATATAGGTTTCGAGGTCTCGCTTGGCGCGGGCATCAATCACGGGGCCGACGTCAGTGGAAAGGTCCCAAGGGTCGCCTAAACGTAATTCCTTCATCGCCTCTTTGAGAAGGCGAAAGAAAGACGGATAAATGTCTTCCTGCACGAAAAGGACACGAAGCGCCGAACAGCGCTGTCCTGCGCTTTGGAAACTCGAAGCCAAGACGTCTTTGACCGCCTGTTCCGGCAAAGCCGTCGAGTCGACGATCATCGCATTAATGCCACCTGTTTCAGCCACCAGCGGTGCCTCAGGCGCAAGATGTTTCGCCACGTTGCGGTTGATGACCATCGCAGTCTGTGTTGAGCCGGTGAAAACGACGCCGCCAATGCGGGGATCAGACGTAAGGGCGGTGCCCACGATCTGTCCTTCCCCCGGTAAGGTTTGCAAAGCCGTATCCGGAATGCCCGCCGCGTGGAGAATTTGCGTGGCCCGGAGCGCAATCAGCGGCGTGGTTTCGGCTGGTTTCGCGATGACTGCATTCCCCGCTGCGAGGGGTCCGGCGACTTGTCCGATAAAAATCGCAAGCGGGAAATTCCACGGCGCAATCGCCGCAACAACGCCGAGAGGTTTTTTGTCGTCTGATGCGTAGGTCGCATAATAACGCAAGAAATCCGCGGCTTCTCTTATCTCCGCGATTGCATCCTCAGCTGTCTTCCCGGCTTCCCGTGCGAGAAGCGCCATCAATTCCGGCGTATCAGCCTCCAAATCATCGGCCGCTCTAGTGAGGACCGCGGCACGCGTTGCTGCGGACGCGGCCCAGGGTTGAGCGCGCTCAATTGCGTCTGTCGCCTCGATTTCGGAAGCGAAATCAACATGACCGACAATGTCGTCGGGGCGCGCAGGATTGGTAATTGTGACTTTCGTTCCAAATTCCCACGTCGCTGTCTTAAAGTGTTCGCGGGCCGTCAGCAGCGTGTCGCGCGTTTCGGGGTCACGCAGATCATAGCCAGCACTATTGCGATGCGGCGCCGTAATCTCTTTCGGACGGGGCAGAACGGAATGACGATCTGTCAGGAAGGGATCGGTGATGATCTCCTCAATGCTGACATCTGCGTCTGTCACTTGCGCGACAAAGGAACTATTTGCGCCATTTTCTAAAAGACGTCGGACAAGATAGGCGAGCAGGTCTTGATGCTCTCCGACTGGGGCGTAGATACGAACCGGCTGATCCAGTTTTGTGCGAAGATAATCATGCAGCGCTTCGCCCATGCCGTGTAGGCGTTGAAATTCAAAGCCAGTCATATCCTCACCGGCGAGCTCCAGGATCGTCGCTGCCGAGTGCGCATTATGTGTTGCAAATTGCGGATAAAGATTGGGTCTGTGCGCTAGGAGTTTTTCGGCGCACAGTGCATAATTGCGGTCTGTGTCGGCTTTGGTTTCAAAGACGGGATAGTGCGGCAAGCCCATGACTTGGGCGCGTTTCACTTCAGTATCCCAATAGGCGCCCTTCACGAGCCGTACCATCAGGCGACGATCTGTATCTTTAGCTAGCGCAGCGACCCAATCAATAACGGCCGGACTGCGGGTGGAATAGGCTTGCACGACAAGGCCTAAACCGTCCCAGCCTTTCAGTTCGGGTGCTCGGGCCAGGGCCTCAATAATGTCCAGATTGAGCTCGAGCCGTTCGCTTTCTTCTGCATCGATGTTAAAACCCATACGCGCATTTGCGGCGAGTTTTGCGAGCTCTAAAACGCGCGGGATGAGTTCCGTGATGACGCGATCTCTTTGAAATTCGTCATAGCGCGGATGTAGCGCGGACAGCTTGACCGAAATGCCTGGATTATCGGCGATATCATCGCTGTTGCACCGTGCAGACAAAGCGCGGATCGCGTTTTCATAGTCGGCATAATAGTCTTTGGCGTCGGACATTGTGACCGCGCCTTCGCCCAACATGTCATAGCTGTAGCGGTAGTGAGAGGAGGAGCGTTTGATGGCTTCCGCAATCGACTCTCCTAAAACAAATTGCCGTCCCATGATCTTCATCGCTTCGCGAACAGCTTTTCGGATAACGGGTTCGCCAAGGCGTTTGATCATCCCGCCCAAAGTGCGGTGAACCGGTGTTGTCGGATCGAGGACCCGACCCGTCATCATGAGGGCCCATGTCGAGCTATTGATGAGGGGACTGGCCGATTGCCCTAAATGTCGTCCCCATTGGCCGGGCGCAATCTTATCTTCGATCAGATCATCCATCGTTTCAGGATCAGGCACACGAAGTAGAGCTTCTGCCAAGCACATCAGAGCAATGCCTTCATCCGTCGAGAGGCCATACTCTGTGAGCATGAGTTCCATCAGACCATGTTTGGCGTCCTCGCGCAGATGGTGGACAAATGTCCGTGCCCGGGCCTGAATACGGGACCTTAAGTCCGCATCATTCAGGCGCGAGTCAGCGGGTAAGCTCACCGACGTGACCTTAGCTTGCGCGCGTATCTTAGAGCGGAATGTCTGCATCAAAACTCTACTTGTTTTCGTCCCCTTTAGCGCTCTGCCTTAGGCATATTCTGCCGACTGATCGGGTGAGTCTATGCTGTTTTGCTCGGATTTTGCGTCAATTTCGGTTTGGAAAGAATAGTGACGCCTCATCTGAAATTTAGCTGCGAGGGGGGTCGAGGCCGAGAAGAATCTCGCTTTTCCACCCATTTCAACCAAAAATTTATTGAAAAACGATAATAACGATCCTAGGAGCGGGTCATGACTGGTGTGCCAACCAGTGAGAGGAGACTATGACTAATATCGTGGACAGCCTCAATCCGTCTGGATTTGAGCCAATAAAACCCCCTCAACCGAACGAGAGCGGAGGTTCGCGCCTCAGGCTGTGGATTCTGCGCGGCCTAGTTTTTGTTTTACCCATTCTGATCCTGATAGGCGCCGTCGCCGCGTTTATCATTATGGGCGCGATGAAATCAGAACCTGAAGAAACGGAAGAGGTCGTTAAAGCGATCCCGGTGCTGACGACAATGGCCACGCGGGACAATGTTGTTCTAACGGTCGATGTACAGGGCGAGGTGCAACCCCGGACTGAGATCAATCTCGTGCCGCAGGTCAATGGCCTGATTACTTATATGTCTCCCAAATTCATCGAAGGCGGTCGCTTTAATAAGGGTGATTTGCTGGTGCGGATCGACCCCGAAGAATATGCGCTACGGGTCACGCAGGCCCAAGCCAATGTCGCGCAAGCCGAAACGGTTGTTGTCCGCGAACTCGCCGAAGCCGCGATTGCGAAACAGGATTGGGAGCAGCTGGGTCGAACAGGCGAACCCACGGCGCTGACACTGCGTGAGCCGCAAGTGGCCGAAGCCCGGGCGCAGCTTGCCTCTGCCAAAGCCCGCCTTTCCGAAGCCGAACTCCAACTGAAACGCACCACACTTGTTGCGCCGTTTTCCGGTCGCGTGACGATACGTCATGTCGATCAGGGAGAGTTTGTGACGGCCGGGACAAAGCTGGGCGAGATTTATGCAACGAGCGTGATGGATGTGCGTTTGCCTTTGACGAATGAGGAATTGCGTCGCGCCGGTCTGACATTGGGATTTGAAGCCACGGATCAGACGCCGGGTATCCCCGTGACTTTGAAGGCTGACGTCGCGGGCACATTGAGTGAATGGTCCGGCGAGATCGTTCGCACAGATAGTCGATTTGATGCCGCAACGCGGGTTCTTTACGCCTATGTCGAGGTGCGCGATCCGATCAGTAAAGGAACGGGACCGGGGACGTTGTTGGCGCCGGGTATCTTCGTCAATGCCGCCATCGATGGACGGCGCTTGGATAATGTCATCACCGTACCGCGCAGTGCGCTGCGCGGTCAGGATCAGGTCTATGTCGCTGAAGATGATACGCTGAGCATCAAGACTGTGTCTGTTCTATCCTCGAACCGGCAAGAGGCCGTGCTTGCGGATGGAATTACGCCCGGCGTCCAAGTGATCACGTCGCCTATTCGCGGTGTCGCAGAGGGCATGAAGGTCGAGGTGGTGAACCGCGACGCAGCGAATGCGCCTGTCCAAACCGTTGAGGGAGGCGAATAATGCGGTCTATCATTAAATGGTGGGCGAGTAATCCCGTCGCCGCGAATCTCTTAATGCTGATCTGTCTGATCGGCGGGGTCGTGAGTTTCCTGACGATTGAACGGGAACTCGAACCCTATGTCGAGTTCCCGGGCGCCTGGGCCGAAGTGAGCTGGCCGGGCGCATCTCCGCAAGATGTCGAAGAGCAGATTGTCGTCCGCCTCGAAGAAGCGATGAGCCAGGTCGATGACGTCAACCGTATGTGGGCGTTTGCGACTGAGGGCTATGGCTCTGTGACGGTTGTCGGCAAGCAAGGCATGGATGAGGCTGAGCTTCTGGCAGACGTCAAACGCGCCGTTGACTCGATCAGTAATTTCCCTCCCGCCGCAGAACGGCCCCAAGTCAATGTTTGGCGAAACCGTCAGGAAATGATCCGGCTGGCCGTCTCAGGTGACGAGACAGTCTCCGAACGGGACTTGAAACGTTTTGCCGAAAAGACGCGCCGCGAAGTGGCTTTGCTCGGCTATGTGCCGTCTGTCGACCTGTTCGGTGTTCGCGGCGAAGAAGTTTCCATCGAAGTCTCGGAGGATGCGCTTCGTCGCTACGGGCTGACCTTAAACAATGTAGCGACCGCGGTGCGCGGCACGTCGGTCAATAGCTCTGCCGGGCAAGTGCGTACCAGTGTGGGCTCCGTCCAACTCCGGACGCGCAACCAGGCCGATAGCCAGGAAGACTTTGAAAATATCATTATTCGTCAGGACGCCAATGGCGCGATCATTCGCGTGCGTGATGTCGCGACCGTCATTGATGGCTTCGTCGAGGTTGATTTGCTCGCGACAGTAAACGGTGACCGGACCGTGCTGGTGCAAATCCAGAATGGTCCGAACATGGACATCATCAAGATGTCAGAGAATGTGAACGCCTATGTCGAGCGTGTGTCTGACGATCTGCCGCCGGGCATGTCCATGACGATCTGGAACGATGTGGCGGATGATTATGCGGGTCGCATCAACTCGATTTCGTCAAACTTTTTGATGGGTTTGGCGCTGGTCTGTCTGACGCTCATGCTCTTCCTGCGGCCCAAAATTGCTTTGTGGGTCTCCATCGGGATTGCAACGGCCTTCCTCGGCGGGTTGGCGCTTTTGCCTTTGTTCGATGTGTCGATGAATATGATTTCGACCTTCGCCTTCCTGCTAGTAATCGGCGTTATCGTTGATGATGCGATCATTGTTGGCGAAGCGATCCACCACAAAACCGAAGACGGGGATGTCAATCTCGACGCGGCGGTGAATGGGACGATGATGGTCGTAAAGCCGGTGATCTTCGCGGTGCTGACGACCATGATTTTCTTTGCACCGTGGATGTGGCTGACAGGAGATGCCCGCCACTTTACCCGGGCGATCTCCATCGTCGTCATCCTGGCGCTGACCTTCAGCTTGATTGAAAGCTTGCTGATCTTGCCAGCGCACCTCTCCAAGCTGAAGCCCGTGGATCCGCAAAACCCGATCACGCGCATGCAGAAGCGGATCTCAGATAGCCTGACTTGGGTGGCGCACAGGGTTTACCGACCCGTCATGAAGCGGGCGTTGGAATTCCGCTATGTCACCGCAGCGCTTTTCTTTGGCATGATGATCCTGTGTGTCGGCTTAGTGGCGCATGGCTATGTGAAGTCCAGTTTCTTCCCGAACGGCGAGTCGGATCAGATCGAAATCTCTGTCGAGCTTCCTGAAGGCACGCCTTATGCGCGGACATTGGAAGTTCTGGACCAGCTTCAAAAAGCGGAAAAGCAGCTCGAAGAGGAAATCGCCGCCAGCGATGGGGAATTGATCGAAAACTGGTATACGCGGGCACGGGACAATAACCTCTTGGCCCTAGTAAAACTCGTCCCGCCGGAAGACCGGGCTTTGGAAATTGCTGTCGCGGCGGAGCGCTTGCGCGATCTCATCGGGGACGTCCCTGATGCCGAAAATATCGCTGTCAATTACGGCTCCAATAATAATGGACCGGCAATTCAATATGTCATGAACGCGACCTCCTTTGAGGACCTCAATGCGGCGGCTGATGATTTGATGATGCAGCTCCGGTCCTATGAAGGGGTCTATAATGTCGTGAACGACATGCAGAGCGCCGCGGAAGAAGTTCAGTTTGATCTGAAACCCGGCGCTGAAGCGCTTGGCATTACGACCGCTGACGTGTCGCGTCAGATCCGTCAGGGTTTCTTCGGCGAAGAAGTGCAACGTTTGCCGCGCGACGGTGAGGATGTGCGCGTCTATGTGCGTTATCCGCGTTCCGATCGTGAGTCGCTCGACTTCCTGAATAGTATTCGTATTCGTACGCTGGACGGGCGGGAGCTTCCGTTGGAAGAGGTCGCAGACCTCCGCTTTGAACCTGGGACAAACCGGATTTTGCGTCGGGAACGGCAACGCGCGATTATTGTGTCGGCTGAGATCGAGAGCAGTCGGGCGCAGGAAATCCGTAACGCGCTGGATGAAGACTTCTTCGAAGATTTTGATCAGCGGCATCCGAATGTCACGCGCGGTAATATTGGTCAGTCGCAAGACGAGGCAGAAATGATGGCGGAGCTCCAAATCCTCTTCTTGATTGCGATTGGGATTGCCTACTTCCTCGTGGCGGTGGCTTTCCGGTCTTATTCAGAACCTATCCTGATCCTCTTAGCGGCCATTCCGTTTTGCTATTGCGGGATGATTATCGGGCACTTGGTGATGGGCTTTGAAGTCTCGCTTCTGTCCTGGGTCGGTATGTTTGCCGCAGCGGGCGTTGCGGTGAATGATAATCTCGTCCTGCTGGATTATGTGCACCGCCTCCGGGATAAAGGAATGGACGGCGCCAAGGCTTTGATCGAGGCGGGAACACGGCGCTTCCGCCCGATCCTGCTGACATCGCTGACGACCTTCGTTGGATTGCTGCCTCTTTTGACTGAGAAGTCACTCCAAGCGCAGTGGTTGATCCCGATTGGCATCAGCCTCGCCTTTGGGGTGCTGTTCGCGCTCTTCGTGACGTTGCTCTTCGTCCCAGCCCTTTATGGGATCGGAGCGGATATTCGTCGCGGTTTCATCTATCTCATCAAAGGTGTGCCGCAGCCGAAATTCTCCACTGAGATTAAGGCGGACCCGGCGCAAACTGCTATGTCTTAAGCTTAAAAGCTGCAGTTGAAGTCTTAAGGACTTTTCAAAACAATGGGCGACGCGGTTAAATGCGTCGCCGAAAAGGTCATCTGAACCCGTTCGGACAAAGTATCTTATCACCCTTACATCAGGCGCATTGACGTCTTCTTCCTAACGGATCAGACGTAAAGAGTTGAGCAAAGCACTCTCATAACCCAAGGCAAGACACTAAGGGCAGGACGCATCATGGAACATATAAAATCGGTCCTCAAAAGTCGGACGGTGACGTGGCTGTCTGCGGCTTTATTGTCCGTGAGCCTTTCGGCCTGTCAGCCTGCACAGTCGGTTGAGGTCGCAGACCGTGAGATCGACAGCGTCGCGGGACCGGGAGACCGTATGCCATCGGGCCGTGATCTCGGCGTGAGGAGCGCCGTTGTCGCGCCAAATGCGGCGGCGGCGACCGCCCATCCGCTGGCGACCCAAACGGCGCTTGATATTATGAAACAAGGCGGAACGGCCATGGATGCTGCGATCGCGGCGAATGCGATGCTCGGTCTTGTTGAGCCAACAGGGAACGGGATTGGCGGCGACCTCTTCGCTCTCGTCTGGGATCCTGAAAGCCAAAACTTATATGGTTATAATGGCTCGGGTCGCTCGCCGCTCGGGGCGACGCTGGCAGACATGCAGGCTGCAGCAGACGCCCATGAGGAGGGCGAGGAAATACCGCCTTTCGGAACAGCCCCGGTCAGTGTGCCAGGGACAGTGGATGGCTGGTTCGCTTTGCATGATCGTTTTGGCAATTTGCCCATGGCGGAAAACCTTCAGCCGACGATTGACTATGCGCGGAACGGCGCGCCGATCCCTGAGGTCATCGCTTTTTATTGGGGTCGTAATGAGACCCGTCTGGCTTCCGCCTTTGAGAGTGGCATGCTCGAAGAATTTGAGAATGCGCGGACGACCTTCTTCGACCCCACGCCGCGAGAGGGGAGCTTATTTCGCAATCCCGATCTGGCGGATACATTATCCGCCCTCGCTGAAGAGGGGCGGGATGCTTTTTACAAAGGATCGCTCGCGCGCACGATAGGCGACTATATGGAGCGTATCGGTGGATTTATCCGATACGAAGATTTGGCGGCGCATGAAGGCGAGTGGCTCGAGCCTGTCTGCGTCACCTACCGAGATGAGGTCAGA
>CAWUKE010000042.1:0-14421 GCA_963922935.1 uncultured Alphaproteobacteria bacterium
AAATCCGCTCCGAGTACCTGATCGGATTTATCGATACCGGAGAGCGTATACATGGGGTGGTGCACTCCAAAACGGGTGGCCATCTCACGCTGTCGGGGAATGTCATTGGTAAGCGCGACAAGGCCGCCTGTTTCGTCATCAATGGCCCAACCCGCGGCCCAATCATTGGATCCGATGATGACGGATGAGACGCCATCGCGCCCGCCTTGGGTAGCCCCGTCCGCTTCAACAAAGACCGGGCCACTCGCCCATCGCCCCGGGAAGACTTGGGTGAGATAGAAAGACTTCGTGATCACATGATCGCGTGGCACGGTTGTCAGCCGCCCAATGTTCAGCCCGTCCGTCACGCGCTGCAAACCCGGATGCGCCGCACCGGACCGGAAAGATCGCTCAGCTTCATCCGCCGTATCTAGTACCAATGTGCCGCCGGCTGCAATATAGCCATTGATGTTGGCGCGCTCCTCGTCGGTGAGGGCAGGTGTATCGAGGCGGATTGGCCAGAATAGGAATGGGTAGAGTTCCAGACCTTCCGCATCGGGCGTCACGCCATGTACGCCAACGGGCTCAACGGTTGTCCGGCTGGTCAAGGCATAGGCCACGGACTCGATGGCGACACGAGACAGATCATCAATCCGGCCATCTCCGGTTTCGATATAGGCGAGGTGAAGTCCTAAGGCGGCTTCAGAAACGCGGGCCTCTTCATTTGTTGATTGAACGTCCTGCGCTTCGGAGAGTGATGGAATGAAGATCACAGCCGCAAGCAGTAGCGCGCTAGTCTGAGACGCATATTTCAGGCTCGTGCGGCTACGAAGCCGACCGCTCAGTAGGGCTGAGAAGAAGACATCAAGAACGAGCCCTAATACGGCCAAACCTAAGAGCCATCCTGCGAGAGACCGAGGAGCGTCCCCTGTCATACGCGTGACGTCGAGACCGTCCGTATTCAAAGGCTTCAATTCGTCTGGCGATGCAATGGCGTTGACAGCGACTTGCCGTGTGCCTTGGCGATAGAGGCCAGGTATGTATTCTGGGTTTGCGATATCGAATTCAGCTTCAGCAATTTGCACGATTTGTGGGGGTGGGGGACGGAGCTGTCCAAAGGGATCGAGAAGACGATCGAGGACATAATCCGCCCCACTATCTTCACTCAAGACTGGAACACGGCGTGATTTTGCAAGAGGGAGGATGCGCTTGAGCATATCGACATAAAGTCCTGAAATAGCGAGGTTACTCCATTCTGGCCCTGCCGTGACATGGAACAGTACGATACGACCGTCGCCGCGGATGGACGAGGTCACAATGGGGCTTCCATCTTCCAGACGCGCCCACGTTCGGGCATCTGTCTCGGCTCCGGGGCGGGCCATAACTTGTCGGGAGACGAGGACATCATCAGGCACATCTACGCCTGCGAAGGGTGAGTCAGCGCTGAATTCGGCAAGCGCCTGCGGCGTTTCCCAAGCAAGCGCCCCGCCGATCGAACGGCCTCCACGACGAAGCTCGACAGGCACTAAATCGTCTGGAGACTTGGCGAGCTGTGGCCCCGCAAAGCGCAGGACAATCCCGCCCGCTTCCACATAATCCGCGACACGGGGGGCTTCAGCGCTCATACTATCTGGCATAACCAGCACAGACGGGTTGAGAGACAAGACCGAGTCTGCATCGCCAATGAAGAGATCAGCAAAAGGCGTCAGCGCTTGTTCCGCGTAAAACGCTTCGGACAGTAGCGGGCTTGAAGTGCCAGAGGGCGGCGCAAGAACCCCAACGAGCGGGCGGCCAAATCCATCATCCAGTAATTTTGTCGACACGCTCGCGCGCGAACCGGCAACACGCAAACTTGAGACCCGCGAGCGGAGTTGCGGGGGCAAACGGATAGACGCTGTTGCGAGGGTTTGGGTCGGCCCAAAGGCGAGAGGCTCGCTGGCCAAAATGGATCCGTTGGCCGCCAAGGCCTCAATCGTCACACTGCGTCCACCGCTCAGCGTATGCCAGTCTGCTTCAAAGCCATCCGCTGTCTCGCGTACGTCACCCGGGACGATGGCTGTCTGTGACGTCGCCGGCAGGATAACCGTTGCCTCCAAATTCTGCAGACGATTGTTCAACGCGTCTGTCGCCGCGTAAGTGGCGCCAGAACTGATGAATACATTGCGACGATCAGTTGGAAGGTCCTCAGGAATGTCAATCGCCTGCGCTTGCAGCCGCGGTCTCGCGCTTCGTAGTCTTTGTAAGGCTTCTGCAGCAGGCACGGGCTCAATGCTCGGCGTACTGCCTGTCACAAAGACGACGTCCTGATTGGCGCGTTGTGCGATTTGTAGCCGGGCACGGGCTTCATCCGTGATGTCGTCCCATACAGGTGCGCTTAGAGCGCTATCGTCGAGGATGAGAGTCAGCGGTGTATCCGTATCGGTTTGATCTTGCTGCAGGAGCGGCATGGCCAAGGCAAAAACAGCCATGGCGACGAGCAACAGTCGAAAGAGTAGCAACCACCAAGGCGTGGCATTGGGCGTTTCTTCGTCCGTTTCGACGCCTTGTAAAATAGCGAGAGGCGGGAAAGCCTCCCGCTTTGGGGCCGGCGGGCTAATCCGCAGGATCAACCAGACGAGCGGTAAGACGAGCAGGCCGAGTAAAGTCAGCGGCGCAATGAACGAAAGACCGCCCATTAGCTGACGCCCTCAAAAGCTTGATAAAGCGCCGTCAGCGTCGGCCCTGCGGGCTGATCCGTGCGATGCCGCACAACGGTAAAGCCCAAATGACGTGCGCTCGTTTTGATACGGTCTATGTGGGCGGCAAATCGCTGCTGATATTCTTGTTGCGCCCGTTCAGCCCGTCCCAGCAGATAAGGCAGAAGTCGCCCACCCGGTGCGCGCATTTCCACGCGGCCCTTATAAGGAAAGATTTCCTCTGCCGGGTCAATGACGTGTAACAATACCCCGGATGACGGCCTTGCGGCGAGTGTCGCAAGGCGCTGAGGCCAGCTTTCGGGGTCTGTCAAAAAATCACTCGCAATCAGAAGCTTGGCATGGGCTGGGAGCTTCCCGCTTAGGCTTTCGCGCTTACCTTCTGAGCGGGCGAGGCGTTCAGCCAGACGTTCATATCCGAAGCGACCGGATCGCGGGCGTTGGCTTTCGCCAAGGACAGCGCAGCGTTCGCCCGCTCGCATCAGCAAGCTGGACAGGGCGAGACAGAGCACGCTGGCTCTTTCTAATTTTGTCGGCAGGCCTTTACGACTGCGCCAATCCATATTCGGGCTGCCGTCACGCCAGACATAAACACTATTGGCGGCTTCCCATTCTGTATCCCGGACGAAGACGGCGTCACTGCGGGCGCTCCGCCGCCAGTCAATCCGGTTGGCGGGGTCAGATGTGTCATAGGGTCGATATTGCCAGAACGTCTCTCCCTGACCCGCACGGCGCCGCCCATGCACACCGGCGGCAACAAGAGCTGCCACGCGTTCTGCCTCTGCCAGAAGGGCGGGGTAGCCAGCGGCAAGGCGGTCAGCTTCGGACCGAAGATGATGCGCGGTTTGGACCGGCACTTAGCGGATGCGGTCTTTCAGGCGCGCAATTGTGCCCTCAATCGTTTTGCCTTCGGCGCGGGCGGCAAAGGATAAGGCCATCCGGTGCTTTAGTACAGGCTCAGCCAGATCGAGCACGTCATCAACGCTCGGCGCAATCCGTCCATCAAGGAGCGCTTTGGCGCGACAGGTCAGCATCAGGGCCTGACCCGCGCGGGGGCCGGGGCCCCAAGCAACGGTCTCCCGAATAACGCTATCGTCGCTCTGATCGGGTCGGGCGTTACGGACAAGATCAAGGATCGCATTCAAGACACGCTCGCCAACGGGCAAAGTCCGCACGAGGCATTGCATCGCGATCAGCTGTTTTGGGGTCAAGGCTTTGGCGGCTTTCTGCAGGTCTGCGCCTGTCGTGGCGAGTAGGATTTCACGTTCGGTCGACAATTCTGGAAACCGCACATCAATTTGAAAGAGGAAGCGGTCGAGCTGTGCTTCGGGCAGAGGATACGTGCCTTCTTGCTCAATCGGGTTCTGCGTCGCGAGCACGTGGAACGGTTTTGGCAAAGCATGCGGCTTACCCGCGATTGTGACAGACTTTTCCTGCATCGCTTGCAGGAGGGCCGACTGGGTCCGCGGGCTGGCGCGGTTGATTTCGTCCGCCATCAAGAGCTGCGTGAAGATCGGACCTTTGATGAAACGGAAGGCGCGCTTGCCGATTTCGTCCTGTTCCAAAACTTCTGAGCCCAAGATATCCGCGGGCATTAGGTCCGGTGTGAACTGAATGCGCGAGTTTTTAAGGCCCATCACCGTCCCTAGTGTCTCGACAAGGAGGGTTTTCGCGAGGCCGGGAACACCGACGAGGAGGGCGTGACCCCCAGAAAGAATCGCTGCGATCGCCAATTCCACAACGCGATCCTGGCCATAAACAACGGCGCCTATGTTCTCTCGCGCTGATTTTAGCGTCTCAACAGCGGCTAAAGCCGTTTTTTCTGTGGCTGGATCAACGGTTTGAGAAGTCTGTAGGCCCATGGGCTTGCGTCCGTTCGTAACACTCTTAGAGCTACCGACGTAACGAGGTGCGATGCGCCGGGAAAGGGTTATGGCTGCTGAAAACACGTTAAATGGCGGTAAGTCTGAAAATGCCGCAGGGGCTGCTGGCGGTTCAGGCGGGTTCTCTTTGCAGGATTTGATGGACGCTCTGGCTGATACGTCAGGGGATCAGCGTCCGGTCGAACGCTGGAACCCAGACTATTGCGGTGAAATGGATATGATCATCAAGGCGGATGGGTCTTGGTGGCATGAAGGCTCACGGATTACGCGCCGCGGCCTCGTCGAGCTTTTCGCGAGTGTTTTGCGTAAGGATGAAGACGGGCGAACCTATTTGGTCACACCTGTCGAAAAGCTCGGTATTCAGGTTGAGCGCGCGCACTTCTTGGCGATCCGCGTCGATGCCATGGGCTATGGCGAAGCGCAGCGGCTATTCTTCAAGACCAATCTCGAAGAAACGGTGGAAGTCGGTCCTGATAATCCAATCTCGGTCATGACAGATCCGGAAACGATGGAACCTGATCCAAGAGTTCTCGTGCGGGGTCGGTTGGACGCTGCCATTACACGTGCCGTCTTTTATGAGCTTGTAGACCTGGCGACCGAGCAGGATGGAACGCTGGGCGTTTGGGCAGGCGGTCAGTTCTTTCCGCTTGGCCCAAAAGGCGCACACGAAGCATGAGCGTGTGGCGCGACGATGATCCGACGCTTGAGCGCATCCGACGCGCGCTCATGCCGCTTGAGATTACGGATGGCACGGACGCAATCACGCGAAAGACCCAGCGTCGGGCTGCCGTCCTCTTGCCCTTTGTAAAACGTCGTACCTCTGACGCTTTTGGTGGCTGGCATCTTCTTTACACCCAACGCCCCGAGACAATGCCAAGCCATGCGGGGCAAATCAGCTTTCCGGGGGGCAAAGTCGAAGTGGGGGAAACGGTCTTACAAGCCGCGATCAGAGAGACCGAAGAAGAGGTCGGGCTTGGTGCCCACGCTCTAACACCGATCGGACGCTTGCCGAGCTTCGATGCGGCAGACCGCTTCCGTGTGACACCGTTTGCGGCCATCGTTGACCCGGATGCCAAAATCATCATCGACGAGCATGAAGTCGCGGAAGCGTTCGAAGTGCCACTCGCGTTCTTAATGGACCCGGCCAACCATACGGCTAAGCAGATGAGTTGGGGTGAGCGTACGGCCAATGTGTGGTTCATGCCATATGACGAACCGACGGGCGCGCATCGCAACATCTGGGGCATGACGGCGGGCATGACGCGCCGGATTTATGAAAGAGGGTTTGCGAATGCTGACGCGGCGTAGTGCGCTTGTCGGTCTGGCGGCGATCACAGCCTGTACGCCAACTGTCTCAAGTCCGCTCGAAAAACGTGTTGCGGTCACGATGGATGACTTTGCAATACCCGAAGACCCAGCCCGCGCCTTGGAGCGTGATGCGCGCATTCGCTCTCATCTTCCCGAGCCAGCCGTCGCCTTTGTGACCGGGCAATATGAAACGCGCCCCGCCTTTGATGCGATCTTACAAAACTGGGCGGCTGACGGTCATATTATCGCCAACCACACTTACAGCCATATGTGGTCATCCAAAGAACCCACTCAAACCGTTTGGGATGATATTGCCCGCAACCATCGCCTGCTCAAAGACCGAGACGGGTTTCAGCCTTATTTCCGGTTTCCGTTCTTGGATGAGGGTCGGGACCGCGCGCAGCAATTAGAGTATTATGCGCGCCTGAAAGAGGCGGGTTACACCCTGTCTCCGGCGACAATTGACACATATGACTGGAATGTCACGCAGCGCCTCGAAAAGCCCACGGCAGCGCCGCAGCGCATTCGTGACTATTGGATCGAGTCTGTTTTACTAAGAGCGAACTATGATCAAGCGATTGCTGAGGCGATCGGCGTGCCGGACCTCCCACATCAAATGCTCGTCCATCACAATGCGTTGAATGCGCTCTTTTTGGGCGATCTGCTTGCCGCTATGAAGGCGGATGGATGGACCATTGTCTCGGCAAAGACGGCGCTTGATGATCCGCTCTATGCAAAATCACCACCGGAAGGCTATCCGGGCGGTCCCTGGCTCTCGCGACTAGCGACAGAGGCGGGCCTGACAGATCCAAAATTCCCAGACGTTTTTCAGGATTACGGCACCGCAGCCATGGACGCGCTCGGTCTTTAGCGTCATAGCGCCCGTCCGATGAAACAGTTTTCCTTCGTCAATGATCCCGGTGCGCAAGCCATTCTCGCGGCGCTGCCGAGCGCTTCAACCCGTTTTGTGGGGGGATGCGTGCGCAACGCCTTATGGGGTCAGCCGGTTGCCGACATCGACATGGCCACCACTTTGGAGCCTGAGGCAGTCAATGCAGCGCTAAAGGCGGCAGGGATTAAAACTGTCCCGACTGGCATTGCGCACGGCACGCTAACCGCTGTGGTGAAGGGAAAGCCTTACGAAATCACGACCTTACGCCGCGATGTTGAAACGGATGGGCGTCGGGCTGTGATCGCTTATACAGAGGATTGGGTCGAAGATGCGCAGCGTCGTGATTTCACGGTCAATGCGCTCTATGCGGATGCGGATCACAAAATTTATGACCCGACAGGCGAGGGTCTGGCCGATATAGAGGCTCGCCGCTTCCGTTTTGTGGGGGATGCCGACGCCCGTGTGAAAGAAGACTATTTGCGTATCCTGCGTCTCTTTCGTTTTGTGGCCTGGTATGGTCAGGACGCAACAATCACAAAGGATGCGCTCACAGCCTGTCGTGAAAATCGGGCGGGATTAAAGACACTCTCCGCCGAACGGGTTTGGAGCGAATTAAAGAAGCTTTTGTCCGCCCGGAACCCGGTTCGCGCGATGCATATCCTGTTGCAGCAAGATATTCTGGAAACGCTTCTGCCTGAAGCAACGAACGTTGACGGGCTAGAACAACTTGTTCGCCTTGAGATGCGGGAGGGCATCCGACCTGATCCAATGCTTCGGCTCATGGCCATGATGGTACGCGAACCCCTCGCAGCGGCCTTGCTGGCGAAACGCCTAAAAATGTCGAATAAGGAAAAAGAGCGCCTCAAGGCTTGGGCGTCAGATGCAGAAACCTTGTCTCATGACATGCCGGAACGGGCCCGCCTGCAAGCGATTTATCGGTCTGGGAAACAGACAATTCTCGACCGTGTTCGATTACGCGCAGCGGGTGCCAACCAAGCGATAGAGTCTGCGCATTGGATGGTCATTGCGGACCTCGCGATGGGATGGACACCCCCTAACTTCCCCATCAAGGGCCGCGATTTAAAAGGTGCAGGCGTGCCGAGCGGCCCAGAGATGGGCAAGGCGATGAAAGCGTTGGAACAACTCTGGATTCGCAGTGGGTTTTCCAGTGAAAAGCTGCAATTGCTCGCGGCGCTGAAGCTTTTGGGATATAAATAGAATGGCGCTTAAGCTCTACATCGGAAACTATAATTATAGTTCTTGGTCGATGATCCCGTGGCTGATCCTGCGCAAGATGGACATGTTGTTCGAGACATCGATGGTCGACCTCGATGTGCCTGGATATAAAGAAAAGCTCTTGGAGATTAGCCCGGCCGGCACTGTCCCTGTTCTTGAAGTGAAGGGGCAGCGCATCCCAGACAGCCTGGATATCGCTGAGTTCTGCGCGAAGATGGTTCCGAATCTCTGGCCTAAGGACAAAGAGCAGCGTGAGGCTTGTAAGCAAGCGGTTCAACTCGTTCATTCGGGGTTTCCCGATCTTGTGGAGCAAGCGCCGATGAACCTAAGGCGACGTACAGAAACGAAGATGCCAAAGCGATGCTTGGCGGATGCGGCTGAAATGGTCGATATGTGGGATGATCTTTTGACGCGTCACGACGGCCCATTTTTGTTCAATCAATGGTCGATCGCGGATGCTTTTTATACACCGGCGGCAACGCGCTTTGAAAGCTACGGCCTACCGCGGACACGGCGGTCTGACACCTATATTTCTGAACTTATGAGTGATGAGCATTTTCAGGAATGGGAGGCGAAAGCCTTTATGGAGACCCATCTTTTACCGGACACTGACGCGGTGAATGCGTAATGGATTTGCGCAGCCTTATTCGGACGATCCCAGACTTTCCTAAGCCCGGTATCCAGTACCGAGACATTACAACCCTTTTGCAGGATGCAGGTGGCCTTCGTGAAGCTGTACAGCAACTCGCAGCGCCTTATCGGGATAATCCGCCAGACGCTGTGGCGGCTTTGGATGCGCGTGGCTTTATCTTTGGCGGGGCCGTCGCCGTTGAACTGGGTTGTGGGTTTGTGCCAATTCGCAAGAAAGGAAAGCTTCCCGGCGAAACGATTGGGCGGGATTATGATCTAGAATATGGCTCAGCGACGCTAGAGTTGCACACGCATGGTCGTGGGCAGGGCGAGCGTATCTTGTTGATAGATGATTTGATTGCGACGGGCGGGACAGCTTTGGCAGGTCTAGCGCTTTTGCGCGATGTCGGCGCGGAGGTTATCGGAGCGGGATTTCTGGTCGATTTGCCTGATCTGGGAGGCAAAGCAAAGCTCGAAGCCGAAGGGATTCCGGTGCGTGCGTTAGTGGCCTTTGAGGGCCACTAGGGGTCAGAGCGCTATTTGATCAGCGCCCTCACGATGACCTCGCCTGTTGTATCAATCGGCAAAGACGCATCAACAAACTGCACAACACAGGCCCCTCCGTTACAATCTGTATTCGCCGCAATGGGGCTATCAAAACTTCCGCCCGTAAAGCCCGTTGTCGTGGCTGAGATAAAGCGTAAATTATCCGGTAATGTATCGACGACGTCTAGGTCGTCAGCGGCGGCCTGAGCCAAATTGGAGTTGGTCACGGCGATCGTGTAGAGCACTTCATTGCCCGGCGTCATAAAGAGGCCCTCGCTTAAAGGATCGTAGACCTCGACTGTCTTGACCGCAGACACATCCGGCAAGTTCCGACGGCAAATTTTCAGATTGGACAGCGCAATAATCTGGAAAGCGGGATCAGATCCCACAGAAGGATCATTGTCATAGATGAAATTTATGGTGTCGACGGGGTGGTCAAATGTCACCACCATATTGCCATCGGCTGAGGTAGGGCCTGCATTGCCATCGCGACCCGTGACAGAGTTGGAACTAGAAACAAAGTTGCGCGTGCTTGGGGTCAATGTCGGGTCATCGACGGGAACGCCATTGGCGGTTCCGCTGACGGTGATCCGATCAACCCATCCGCCTAAATCAACATCAGTGATTCTGAATTGCACACCCTCCACGCCTTCTGCAGGAATGCCAAGCGACATAGTTATGTTGACGCTATTCGTGCTGCTTGGAAAGTCGACCGCGACGCCGACCAGGGTCTCACCGGTTAGACCCCCATTATACGCCGTCTGCGTCAAGGGTGAGTTTTGGCCATCAATGAGGTCCAGAAAGCTGGTGTCCCCCGAAAATGTTATTGCGACATCGATGGCATCGGGATCTGTGACAGGCATACCTGTTGTCACGGCTTTGAAACTCTCGCTCAAAGATCCTGCCGGCCAATCAAAATTTGGATCTGTATCGTCCCAGGTCAGCGTGTATTCCGGATTAAATTGACAGGTTAATGTTGGCGCTGTTGCCGGGGGCTGCGGGAAAATTTGCACCAACCCATAGTCGTCTTCATTGGTTGCGTTGTTCCCTGGAGTTGAATCTGGATCATTTTCAGACGCTGTCGCCAAATCAATCGTAATGGTCTCTGAGGACGATCCAACTGTCAGGCTTAGGTCAATCGACGCGGTTTGGTTGGCAGCCAAATCAGGCACCGTCCAAACAGAACCCGACACGGTTCCGTCACCGGTTGTGCTATTGATCGTAAATCCTGCTGGAATTGTGAGGTTAGCGCTCAAGCCTGTCTGTGTTGCGGGACCTGTATTGGTAACTGAAAACGTTGCTAGAACCGTTCCTGAGTATTGGGGGTAGGCGTTGTCGACACTCGCAGAAACGGAGACGTCGCCGTCACTTGAGCTGGTGAAGGTCAACTGCGCACTTTCAAAGTTTCCGCTATCACTTGTGCCATAATCATCACAGATGCGCAGGGTCCAGGTGCCATTGCCTGTCTCTCCGTTGAAGACGGCCAAGCTGTTGTCGGGGGCAACAAGTTTTGAATAAAATGGGGCGGCAACTGTATCATTTGCGTGGTCACCTTCATTGACGGTTGGCGTTACGCCGTCGACAAACGTGACGTTATAGTTGTCAAGATTGCCGGCATTTGACGTGTCCTCAGCGACCAAAAGGCGATTAGTCCCCGTTGGAGAAATCAGGCTTATGCGGAGATCACCGCGCCAGCTATGTGTGGCGGCAAGTCCTAAAGTAACGACATCGACAGTGGGGACGCCACTGACCGTAAACGTACGCTCAAAGTTTTGGACTGTGCCAGAGCCGGAATTCGTCGCACCAGCACACAGGGTTCCGTCACCCAAAGCTCCGGAGGTTGTATTTTCAAAGCTTTGTGCATACGTGACAGCCGGTATGCCTAACGTCAGAGCCGTCACGACCCAGACGAAGAAGCGAATGACGGCTGCGTGCATATCCCAAATGCGTCGCATCCTATTTACCCTCAACCCACACTTTAGAAGGAAAGTGTCATGTTTTTAGTGACTTAAGTCGACGAAACTGACAAAGCGTTAATCCCTTTCTTGGGGCGCTTGAACGGTTGTCTTTTGTAAACCAGGCTGATTTGCGACCTTTCTCCGTACTGAACGGGAAAGCGCTTCTCTTTCTGTTTTTGGCGTGGCGATTGTCGCCCGGTCATCAATGACCATTTTTGTCCGTCCGTCGGACCCAATAATCATCATGACAGCAATAACGGGCGCTTGTCCGGTTCGTCCGGACGCATTCTCAACGTCCCAGACAAGGGCGCCATCGCGCCTTGTGATTGGGGCGCCATAATGGCGCTCCATTTCTGCGATAATCCGTCCGCGATGTTCAATTGGGACCTGTCTTTCGACCCGATCGGATGTAGAGACAGAGGCCCCCAAAAGTGGCTCCAAAAGCTGTTGTGGATGCGGGGCGGCCTTGGCCGGAGAGGCGTGAGCGAAGGCTGCACTGAGAAAGAAGGCGTACGCTATAAACTGCTTCATAATGTCCCCGATTGTGCGCTCGGGGCGTTAATGTGACGTTACACGAAAATAAGCGTTTAACTTCGGTTCATTAAACGTTGAATTTGAACAGCATGATATCGCCGTCTTTAACGATATACTCTTTGCCTTCTTGGCGGACTTTGCCGGCTTCTTTTGCGCCTTGTTCGCCATTATTGGCGACATAGTCGTTATAAGCCGTCGTTTCCGCACGGATGAAGCCTTTTTCAAAATCGCCGTGGATCACGCCCGCGCATTTGGGGGCCGTCCAACCGTCGCGAAATGTCCACGCACGGGCCTCTTTGGGGCCAGCGGTAAAGTAGGTTTTCAGTCCCAGTAAGGCGTAGCCGGCGCGGATCAGGCGGTTGAGGCCAGGTTCTTCCAACCCGATTGCGTCCAAATATTCAGCTTGCTCTTCATCTTCGAGAACCGCCATCTCAGACTCGATTTGGGCTGAGATGATGACGGCTTGCGATCCTTCGGACTTTGCATGCTCAAGGACTTTGGTTGAGAAGTCATTCCCCGTCGCAGCGCTGTCTTCATCGACATTGGCGACGTAGAGCACAGGCTTGGTCGTGAGGAGTTGCAGCATGCGCCAGGCTTTCTTGTCGTCCTCGTCGATTTGGACAGTGCGGGCAGGCTTGCCTTCTTCCAAAGCCGCAATGGCCATCTCGATGAGGCGCATTGTCTGCTCGGCGTCTTTATCACGCTGCTTCAGTTTCTTCTCGAGGCCCGGCTTGCGCTTCTCTAAGCTTTCGAGGTCGGCTAGCATGAGTTCCGTCTCGATCGTCTCATAGTCAGCCATGGGATCAATCCGGCCTTCGACATGGGTGATGTCGTCATCTTCAAAACAACGCAGGACATATATTATCGCGTCGGTTTCGCGGATATTAGCAAGGAATTGGTTGCCCATCCCTTCGCCTTTCGACGCGCCTTTCACGAGGCCGGCAATATCGACAAAATTCATCCGCGCGGGAATGCGCTGTGCGGACTTGGCGATCTCGGCAATCACGTCAAGACGCGGTTCGGGAACAGCAACATCGCCTACATTGGGTTCAATCGTACAGAACGGATAGTTCGCGGCTTGCGCATTAGCTGTCTTTGTCAACGCATTGAAAAGTGTTGATTTTCCGACATTCGGAAGACCGACAATACCACATTTAAAACCCATGGGATTTACCTTTGGATATATTCTGCGACGCGCGTTTGGAACATGTCTTTGTCGCCGCTTGCCAGCAGGTCTGCATAGCGTGCGCAGCCATTGATCATGTCATCGCGCGTATTGATTTCGTCTTTGCCAAACCCGGATAAGACATAGCCGCTGACGCGGTCTTTGTGACCCGGGTGGCCAATACCGAGGCGGATGCGCTGAAAGTCAGGCCCGCCGCACATTTGGTTGATAGATTTTAGGCCGTTATGCCCCGCTAGGCCTCCGCCCATCTTTGTGCGAACTTTGCCTGGCGCGATGTCGAGTTCGTCATGAAAAACGGTCACATTGGCCAATGGGACTTTGTAAAAAGCCATCGCTTTCTGCACAGCGACACCGGATTTATTCATGTAGGTGGTCGGCTTGAGAATCAGAACGTTCTGGTCACCTATACGTCCGGAGCGAACCAGTCCTGAAAACTTCGCGCTCTCTGAGCCAAAGTTATAATCGTCAGCGATACCATCGACGACCATAAAGCCAATATTGTGCCGGTCGAGCGCATGTTTTGCGCCCGGATTGCCAAGGCCGACCCAGATCTGATCCACGTCGGCCTCCGCTTTTTTATTAAACAGCCAGCGAAAGAAGACGCTTAGTCCTCAGTCGTCTGCTCTGTAGCGGGCACTTCGTCAGCTGCAACCTCTTCGCCTTCGTCCTCTTCATCTTCGGTCTTGGAGACACGAGAGGCCACGACGGTCGCGATGGTAAAGTCACGGTCCGTAATGGTCGGCTTCACGCCTTTTGGCAGAGTAATGTCGGAAATGTTCAGCGCGTCGCCAATGTCCAAAGCAGACACATCCGCTTCAAAGCCTTCTGGAATATCACCGGCAGGACATTTCACTTCGATGGCGTAGCGCACCACATTCAACACGCCGCCACGTTTCATGCCGGGTGATGCGTCTTCGCCGATAAAGTTCACAGGCACTTCCACGTCGATCAGCGTTTTGTTCGTCACGCGATAGAAATCGACGTGCATCGGGAAATCTGTGACAGGGTGGAATTGCACGTCTTTGGTGAAGACCTTTTGCTTTTTGCCTTCGTGAGACAGCTCAATCATGGAGCCAAGAAAATCACCACTGTTCAGCGCCTTCAGCACTTCGTTCATTTTCACGGCCACAGGGACCGCATTTTCGTCGCCGCCATAGACGACACCAGGGACCATACCATTACGGCGGGCTTCACGCGCCGCGCCTGTTCCTGTGCCTTCGCGCACAGTTACATCAAGAACAACACCCATCGGAGAACTCCTACTCAATTGTTCGGTTTATAAGAAAAAGCCGCCCACAGCGGACGGCTCCTGCGCGGCGGCGCATAATCGAAGTCTGGGTAGGGTGCAAGCGGGGAGGTGAGTCCCTATCGGGCCTTAGCCGAATAGCTTGGACACACTCTCATCATTCGCAATTCGGCGGATCGCTTCGCCTAAGAGCGTTGCAGAGGAGAGCTCCCGGATTTGTTTACAGTCTTTGACGGCTTCTGGTTGGGCGATCGTGTCCAGGATAACGACCTCTTTAAGTTCGCTTTTCGTGATGCGCTCAACGGCAGGACCGCTGAGCACGCCATGCGT
>CAWUKE010000043.1:0-14149 GCA_963922935.1 uncultured Alphaproteobacteria bacterium
GCGATCTTCTGCTCGGGCTAAATCTTCGAACATATAGGCCGCGAGCTGCTCATCCTCGATGGCTTGGAGCGCTTGGAAGACCTGACGACGCATTTGCTTTGAATAGGTCGAGCCCGAATAAATCGCCTCAATCGAGGCCTCATCAAACCCACGCGTGCGATAGATGTGCTTCTCAAAGTTTCTCTGGCGATGCGCATCTTTATACTGGCCCACAAATTCCGCATTATTGACATAACCGACGCCAACAAAGGCGGGACTAACGTAAGGAATTCCGGCTTGCCCGCCGCCCAGTTTTAACGCCGTTGAAAAGTAAGACGTCGCATAAGACAGGCGATCAATTTCGCGCCGATATTCTGCGTTTAATGTTCCTGGGTCTGTGCCAAATTCCGCATGGAGGACGCGCGCATCATTGTGCTTGCCCGCCAGAGAATTGATCCCAGACCCGATATCGGCGAAGGCTTCATTGAGACATTGCTGGCGGTTGTCACATGAAGATTGCGTGGCCGCCGTGGTAATCCGCGCGACAGTGACGAACATTTCGCCCGTGCCATCAATCAAGTCTTCACTGACGTCGTAAACAAGAACCGGCGCAAATGTGAGGGCGTCACCCACATCGTCAACGTCAGCCAATCTGCCCCAAAGGTCTTGAGACAGGCGGACGGGCGTCTGGACCAGATTAATGAGCCGCTCACCTAGACTTTCCGCAACAGCCCCAGTCGTTGAACGCTCCCGAAGAGCGGCTGTCGCCTTTATTTCTGTTATCCGCCTTCTGGCTTGCTCAGTACCGATGACAATCTGCGGGCCGCGATCCGTTTCGATCAGGTAAGCCAAACGCATTTCGTCTGTTGGCGTTACCGCTTTAACCTGATGCGCCTCGCTTTCTTGAAGCGCCTCTGGAAGAAATGCCCCAACCTCTAGGCTTGAAGCCGCGAAATCAATGCCCTGCATTGTCTGTGTCGATGGCGGTGTTGAAGGGAGAGTCGCGCAGGCCGCAGCCTGTAAACCGAACGCCGCGACGCTTAGGGCTCGCACAAGCCCGCGATATGATAAGTGCTGTATCATTGCCATCATGATTACGAATTAGATCGACAAAGTGACGCATTTTTGACCATCCCGTCAAACAACGATTTGGCAATGAGCTGACTTATCTCAGGGTGAACAAACAAAAGGCCCGAACACTCT
This sequence comes from uncultured Alphaproteobacteria bacterium, assembly GCA_963922935.1. Taxonomy (GTDB): domain Bacteria; phylum Pseudomonadota; class Alphaproteobacteria; order Caulobacterales; family Maricaulaceae; genus Litorimonas. The sequence continues at coordinate 1,183 of CAWUKE010000043.1, forward strand.
GTTCGGGCCTTCCAAATGATCGGAGCTGTCTAACGTCTCGACCTACTGGAGGCGGGACGCCAGATCAGAAAGCGTCTGGCTCAGACCGTCATGATCAACAGACTGCGCTTCAGCTTGCAGCGTCGCGGCTAGCTCCGCATCGGTTTCACCCGCATCGAGGCGGGTTTGGACACGATCCAAAGTCGCGTTCAGAGCTGCAAGACGTTCGGCCGGGAGGCTTTCAGCGCGCTCCATCTGATCGAGATAAGCTTTCGCCACGACAGGCTCTGCGGGCCAGGTTACGCGGAATTGCTGCTGCGGGTTAAACAAAGCGCCTTGATCGGCCAGAAGGGCTGCGGCGATTTCATTCTCAGACAAATGCTCACTCGGTGTGAGTGCCATAACGTCCAGACCCCGCGCGATTTCCGTGCCGTAGACCTTGCCGTCATACCAATAGGTCGACCAGTAGCCGCCCAAGACAAGCTTCTCTTCATGGATCGGACCACGATCAAAGTAGGCGATCTCCACCGGATTAGCGGAATCTGTGAAATCAGAAATCGAAACGCCGCCCTGATACCAGGCTTGGACGAAGATATCCCGACCGGGGACGGGAACGATCGAACCGTTATGGGCCACACAGTTTTCAGTGTCTGACTGCGGCGCTGGAACTTTGTAGTAACTTTGGAATTCCAACTTCCCATCGACGATATCATAAATCGCATTCGCGCCCCAATCTTTGGGATCATAGACCCGGCAACGCGGACGACTGCCTCCGCCCCACTCATCTGTGAACAGGACTTTGGTGCCGTCATTGTTAAACGTGGCAGAGTGCCAATAAGCAAATCCTGTATCAACAACTTCGTCGATGCGTTTCGGCTTCAGCGGATCAGAAATGTCAAAGATGATCCCGTTCCCAGAACACGCTCCGGCCGCAATATTCGCTTCAGGGAAGACCGTAATATCATGACAGTGATTGGTTGAGTTTGTGTCCTGCGTACCATCGCCGTGATCCCCGCCTTGCCAGAGGCCCGCCAAACGGCCTGTTTCTGGATCAGCAAAAACTGCTGGGCTATCGACAATCCGGGATTGAGACGGGTCAGCAACCGGAATTTCGATCACATCAATCCGGAAAAGCGCCGTGCGGTCATCACCGGGCGAGGTTCCGAAACATCCGGGTAATTCTTCCTCTTCCCGAATTCCCGCCGTGCCTGAATTATAGACGATGATCTTATCTTCGTCGCTGGTCACAACAGAATGCGTGTGCGACCCGCGACAGGTCTGAACCTGCCCCACTTGGATGGGTCTTGTCAGATCACTAATGTCGAAAATGCGCAGGCCCCTGAAACGGTCCTCGCTGACATCTTCGGCAATCCCTTGTAAGCCACAATCGACGCGTCCGCGTGTCTGTTCCACGGACATAATCAGAAGATCGTCAACAATAGACACATCGCCTTGCCCGCCTGGGCAAACGACAGAACTGATCAACTCTGGCGCGCCTGTTTCCTGGAGCTTGTAGATGTTAAACCCGTGATAATTACCCGCGACGAGAATATCGTCTTTGAACGCCATATCCGTATTAGCAAAGCTGAGCAGCGGGGAACGTGTCCCCCACTCTGTCGCTTCGACGCTTTGGCCATCATCATCGCGTGATGAAGTCTCGCCGTCCTCATCACTTGAAATGATCGGCGGTAAACCTGTCGGGTTTTTTGGATCAAAGAAGCCGGCTGGCTTTGGCAGCGTCGCAACCATTTCGAGGTTCATGATCGCGTCACCCGCATCATCAAAACCCGCCGCCAACGTCGCACGCGGGTCGGAGGAGAAGGACCGAAGCATGGCGCTCATCTGTTCAATCTCGCTGGTCTGATCGTTCACAACGTCGTTGGTAAAATCATAAAGGATCGGATCGTAGGCAGAGCCCGGCTGATCTGTAAGCGTTTCCACCATGGTCAGCGCGCCTTCGTGGTGGGTGATCATCAATGTCAGGAATAGACGATCAAATTCGATCCCTTCAGAATTGGCGAGCTGTTCCATCTGTTCCGGCGTGGCCATGCCCTCCATCTGATGATGGGCCGTTGTGTGCTTATCACCGCCATGGTCTCCGTGCCCTTCATGGCCGTCATGACCTTCGTGACCCTCATGGCTGCTGTGATCCATCTCGCTCTCATGCGCCATGTGTTCTGGCGCGACGAGCGGTTCGCCCCGATCTGACAACCAGGATTCCATAAACTCGATTTCATCGGCCTGCGAGGCTTTGATGCGCGAGGCAATTTCGACAATCTCTTCCCGGTTCGTCCGTGTCTCAACGAGGTTTGCCATCTCAACCGCTTGCGCGTGATGCGGGATCATATGCTGCATGAACAGCACATCATCCGGCGAGTAGCTATTGTCAGAGACTTGTATCGCTTGATCCGCATTCAGTGTTTGCGACGCTTGTCCTGGCGCGCCGGGCAGAACGATCGGTACATTACTGGTCGCAGACGCCGCTGGCGTTGATGCGGACTGAACTGTCGATGAGGTGTCGGTTGTGATCGTTTCAGACGCTGGCGCGCAGCCATAGACGACGACACTCCCCAGCGCTGAGACGAGTAAAGCTTTTTTGATGGTCATATGTCCTCCTGAAGACAGATGTCTAACAGGAGGTTTTAAAAGCAGCAATGGAAGACGCTTGCGATTTTCGTCGCATCAAAACCTATCGATTCTGGCGCCCTTCGATGAGCGTATCGACACATGACGGATCCGCCAATGTACTCGTATCCCCCAATTTACCGAAATCATTGCCGGCGATTTTGCGCAAAATACGCCGCATGATCTTACCGGATCGTGTCTTTGGCAAAGCAGAGCTGAACTGGATCAAATCCGGGCTCGCAATCGGGCCAATTTCCTTGCGCACATGTTTGACAAGCGCTTTTTTGAGATCGTCTGTTTCAACCGTCCCAGCCACCGTCGTGACATAAGCATATATGCCTTGGCCTTTCACATCATGCGGATAGCCGACGACCGCACTCTCAGCGACAGCATCGTGAGACCCTAAGGCCGCTTCGACCTCAGCTGTGCCCATACGGTGACCTGACACGTTGATGACATCGTCAACGCGGCCCGTGATCCAATAAGTTCCGTCTGCATCGCGACGGGCCCCATCCCCCGTGAAATAATTCCCCGGATAGGTGCTGAAATAGGTCTGCTCAAAACGCGCATGATCGCCATAAACGGTGCGCATCTGTCCGGGCCAGCTGGTTGTCAGGATCAAATTGCCTTCGGTTGCGCCCTCCAGAACTTGACCTTCCGCATCAACAAGCTTTGGCTCGACGCCGAACATGGGGAAGGTCCCCGCGCCCGGTTTCATATCGACAGTTCCTGGTAGCGGCACAATCATCGCGCCGCCCGTTTCGGTCTGCCACCATGTATCGATGATCGGGCACCGCCCATCACCAACCACGTTGAAATACCACTCCCACGCTTCGGGATTAATCGGCTCACCGACGGTGCCGAGAAGGCGCAAAGACGATCGGTCTGTGGCTTTCACAGGACCGTCCCCTTCACGCATCAGCGCGCGGATCGCCGTCGGGGCCGTGTAAAAGAGTGAAACCTTATGCGCGTCGACCACGTCCCAGAAACGCGACGCGTTAGGGTAGGTCGGGACCCCTTCAAACATTAGCGTCGTCGCGCCATTGGCCAGCGGACCATAGACGATATAGGTATGACCCGTGACCCAGCCTACGTCGGCGGAACACCAATAAATGTCATCGTCCTTTAGGTCGAAAACATAATCATGCGTCATGGCTGCCCAAACCAGATAGCCGCCACAGGTATGCAAGACGCCTTTAGGCTTACCGGTCGATCCTGATGTGTAGAGAATGAAAAGCGGGTCTTCGGCATTCATCGGTTCCGCCGGACAGTCCGCAGATACGCTGGCAACAGCCTCGTGATACCAAACATCACGAGACGCATCCCAATCGACGTCAGCGCCGACATGACCGATGACGAGTTGCGTCTTCACCGTTGCGCCTTGCGCTTTCGCGATGGCACAGGCCGCATCGGCGTTCTTTTTGAGCGGAACAGAGCGTCCGCCGCGCTTGCCTTCATCGGCTGTAATAACAAAGGTGCTGTCACAATCCATAATCCGCCCCGCAAGCGCCTCGGGGGAGAAGCCGCCAAAGACGACGCTGTGGACCGCCCCAATCCGCGCGCAGGCCAGCATGGCAAAAGCGGCCTCTGGGATCATCGGCATATAAAGCGTAATCCGGTCGCCTTTCTTCGCCCCATGGGCTTTCAGCACATTGGCGAAGCGGCAGACTTCGGCGTGAAGCTGACGGTAAGTGTAAGTCCGGCTTTCCCCGGGCTCGTCACCTTCATGAATGATCGCGACTTTGTCGGGTTGGGTATCCAAGTGACGGTCAAGACAGCTCTCCGTCACATTCAGAACGCCGTCCTTATACCACTCAATCTTGACTGGGCTTTCAAAAGACCAACTCCCCACATGGGTCGGCTTTTTCATCCAAGCCACACGCTCGGCCTGTTCCCGGAAGAAGGCTTCGCGGTCCTCTGTCGAACGCGTGTAAAGATCGCGATAGTCGGCGGGCGAGAGGTTGGCCGATTTCGCAAACGCCTCAGGAACAGGTTGGATATGTTCTTTTTCGTTTAAGCTCATAGGATCGACCATCACATTCATCAGACTGACTTTCGTTTAGAAACCATATTTGGTGGAGAAGGTGAAGCGGGTGATTGAACCGTCCGCGCCATTTTCTAGCTCTTTTTCACCATAAAGGCCTTCAACACCGACGGTGATCTTGGGCGCAATATCCCATAGGACAGCCGCGTAAGCCGAACGCACTGACTCAGTCGACGCAGGATTGAGCGTCTTCAGGAACGTCGGGTTATCTGCGAAGAGCGCCGACACACCGACATTGAACCGAGCTGTTTCACTAAACGGATGACGCCAAGCGATCAGGCCGCCATAAGACGGGATCGCTTCGAGGTCGCCCGTCGCGGGGTTAATCGCCGCGCCATTGAGCGCGTTTAGGCCGACATAGCGACCGAGGCCTTCGCCGGCGATGGCATTAAAGCGGATGTCATCACGCTCGCCGACTTTAACCCGGCCCGAAACGCTTGCACCAAACCCAAAGGTGGATTCGTCCGTTGTTGCATTCTCCAAACGGAGCTGGCGACCAATCGCTGCGAAAGACATGCTGCCGAAATCACCTTTCAGGTTATAACGCGCCACAACATCTGGAATGAAGTTGGAGTCCGCTTCAATCCGTCCTGCCCCACTAGCGGGCGTCACTGTGGCGTCACCCGCTTCGAGCGCGAATTGGAAATTGCCATTTGTATAGCGAATTTGCGGCTGGCGGATAAATGTCATGCCATCCGACAAGACTAAGAAGCTGGCGCTTTCCGGGATGGCGGACGTGTCCTGGAAGGTCGACCATTCCTGGCCAATGCGCCAGCCTTTATAGTCCAGATAAGCCCGGCGCAGGCGCGGAGAGAAAGAGTTCGAAACGCGCTCATTCCCCTGGAAGGAGCCAAGGAAATCCATCTCGACATGGGCTGTTGCGCGGTCGCCTTCGACATCACGTTGCGCGCTAAAGGATAGGCGTGTGGCTTGAGCGGTGAGGTCAGTTGCGGTCGAACTCTCACCCCCAATGGGCGTCACGCTTGGGATGTAGAAATCCCGCGCAATTGACGATGATCCAACAGACCCATCAGAGAAGTTCGTCACATGTGTGTCGAGATCAACGAAACCACCGATCCGGAATGTTGTGTCGCCGACTTCAAAGCCTGACTTTGTCACTGTCCCTTGCGGGGCACCGACTGGAAGCGGTTGCTGAATTCTCTGTTCCAGCAAAATGACTTCCTCTTCCATCTTCGCTTTCTCAGCTGCTAGCTCAGCGCGCAGCTTTGCGATCTCGGCTTCCATCGCTTCAAGGCGCGCTTCAATTGCGCTGGAGCTTTGCGCGAAAGCTGAACCTGGCAGAGCTAAAAAACTACCGCTTAACAGTAAGACCGCAAGCGAGCGCGTGAGACGATTTGACATTGATGATTCCCCTTTTTTCTTTGGGCCTTCTTCCCAAGAAAGGGGCGTCTTGCGCTATTAGCCATTAGTGTTACGACTAAAGTCGAAGCGTAGCGATCAATGACTGCGCGCATTGAATGAAAAGGGGAGTCATGCTGTGAAGGTCATGATCGTTGATGATCACCCATTATTTCGGGAAGCCGTCAAAATGGCTATCTCTGGCTTGGAGCCGAAAGAGAAGTCCATTGTTGAAGCGGGCAGCTTACAAGAAGCCGTCACGCTGATCGGGCAAGCGCGTCCCAACCTCATTTTACTCGATATGGTGATGGGAGACGCGAAAGGCTTATCAGGCCTGACGCGAATTCGTGACCTCGCACCCGATTCAAAAATCGTCATTGTCTCTGCCAATGACAATGCCACAACCATTCAATCGGCCGCAACGCTAGGGGCGGATGGTTTTGTTTCGAAGAATGCGGACATTACCACTCTGCGAGAGCAAATTGCCCGCGCGCTTCAAGGCGAAAAGGTTTTTCCCAACACGGAACCAACAAGTTCTAATGCGGCCTCACGCGTCGCGGACTTAACCCCTGCCCAAAGACGAGTCATGGGCCATCTCTCAACCGGCCTCGTCAATAAACAGATCGCCCACGAAATGGGCATTTCCGAAGCCACAGTCAAAGCGCATATGACCGCCATCTTGCGCAAACTGGGCGCAACCAATCGAACGCAAGCCTTGCTTGTTTACCGCGAGGCCGTCTCTGGCGGTTGAGCCATGAAGGTGGTCGCATCACGCAAAGCTGCGCGGAGCTGATCTGGGTCGACAGGTTTGCTCAAAAAGCTGGCGCCCAAGCTCTGACAACGCGCTTTGACCTTCGGGTCTTGTGCGGCCGTCAGCAAGATGTTGCGCGATGCTTCCTCTGAACTGCGAATACGGCGTTCAATAAGATCAAGACCTGTCTGCTCTCCACCCAGATCATAATCAGCAATCAGAACAGCATGCTCATTATCTTCAAATAATTCCGCCGCGTTTGAGACGGTAGATACCGTCTTTGTCTGACACCCCCAAGCCGCAAGCAAGGCCTCTAGCCCTTCGAGATTGGCCGGGTCGTCATCCAAACAGATCACGGTGATCCCTTCAAAGGCCACGACGGTTTTGCTGCGGGGCTTCGGCTCAGGCTGGGGCACGTGGGTCGTTCCCGCCCGAGGAACGCTCACGCTAAAGACACTACCCCGCCCCACTTCAGATTTCACGGCTATGTTTGCGCCCATCAAATCAGCCAGACGCCGCACAACGGACAAACCCAGACCCGCACCGCGAATGCCGCGATTGTCAGATTCGGCTTCGCGCTTAAACTCTTCGAAAATCTGCGTTTGTTGTGTCGGGCTTAACCCAGGTCCTGTGTCCCAGACCTCAATGCGAATATGATCTCCTGCACGTCGCGCCCCCATCAGGACACCGCCGTCTAATGTGTAACGCCGGGCATTTGATAAGAAATTCCGTAGTATGGATTGGAGGAAAACCGGATCTGTCTCAACCGATAGTGATGTCGGCACAAAGTCAATCTGAAGACCCGCCGCTTCTGCCATAGGTCTGGCTTCTTCAACCAAGTCTTCCAGAAGAGGTCCAAGGGGGAAGATCGAAACCTGCGGCGCAATATTGGACTGATCCAAGCGCGAAATATCAAGAAGGCCTTTGAGAAGCTCGTCTGCCGATTGGATGGCCCGCTCGGCCTTTGTGACAGCGCCCTGCCCGTCTGCATGCGCATCGACAGACGCAAGAAATAGTCGCGCCGCATTGAGGGGCTGCAACAGGTCATGGCTAGCAGCGGCCAGAAAGCGTGTCTTTGAGAGGTTGGCGGCTTCGGCGTCTTTGCGGGCTTGGTCCAGATCCGCTGTGAGGCTACGGAGGTCTTCGGTCCGCTCCAGAACCCGTTGCTCGAGTGTTTCGTTGACCTCCCGAAGCTCTCTTTCGAGAAGGCGATCTTCGGTGATGTCCCGGAAAGTGGTGATATAAGCTCCGCCAGGTAAGGCATGCCCTTCAATGCGAAGAAAGCGACCATCGGGGTTCTCTCGCTCATAAAGGTGGGGTCGCCCTTCCCGCATAGAGGCGACACGCCGCTTTGCGATGGCTTCGGGATCATCGGTTTTTATCCAACCGTGATCGATATTATGGCGGATCAGGCGTTCGATTGGCGTCCCGACCCGTAAGAGATCGTCCGGGTAATCGAAGAGGTCGATATAGACCCCATTCCACGCAATAAGACGCTGTTCATTATCAACAACGCTGATCCCTTCGCCTAAGCTTTCCAGCAAGGCCTGCACCCCATGATCGTCAAAAAGGCGTTTAGCCGACCGCTGATCAAACAGGCGCAAAACATCGGCTAAACGGACCTGACTACCGCTTAACGCGGAGCTGAGGATGACGCGCGCAGAAGACGCCCCGATCGCGCGCGATAAAAGACGTTCGGTCTGGCGTATGCGTGCCCAGCCGCCTTCCGGCGCTTCACGTTCAAAGGCTGAAAACGCGTGATTAACCGCTTGTGCCCCGAGAAATCGGCTGGCCAAAGATCGCAAATCATCGTCGGTAATGCCCGCCGCAATAGACGTTGCCGGCATATCTGATCCATGCGCGACGCGCTGCGGACTCGGACTGAAGGCGGACGCCTGCACACGATCGCGCAACCTTTCGCGGCTGAAAACCGACCCAAGGATGAAAGCGGCGATGTTGAGGCCTAAGCTCCAAAGCACGCCATGTGTCAGCGCATCATCAAAACGTATGCCAAACAGGCCGTGAGGGTCCAACCATGCCGGTAATTGGGCTTGCATTACGGGATAGCCCAAGATGGCTGGCAAAAAGAGCGTATAGGCCCAGACGAACATACCGATCGCGAGACCCAAGCTGGCGCCCACATGATTAGCTCTGGGCCAAAACAAAGCGCCGAGAAGAAGCGGAGCAAATTGAGCGGCCGCCGCGAACGAGAGAAGGCCAATTGAAGCCAGCGCCGGACCGGCGCCTGCCGCTCGAAAATAGGCATAGGCTAACAGCAGCAGACAAACGATGACGACACGCCTGATTAAGATCAGCCGCCCGCCTGTCACCGCGATAGCCGAACCGCGTCTTCGCTTTAGCAAGAGGGGGACAATCAAATCGTTCGTGACCATTGTCGATAAGGTCAAGGAAGCGACGATGACCATGCCTGTGGCCGCTGAAATCCCACCAAGAAAAACGAGAAGACCAAGGATTGGGGCGTCTTGGGAGAGAGGTAGGCTTAGAACAAAACTATCATAAGCCGTCCCTTCTGGTAGCAGAGCTAATCCGCCAATTGTGATGGGAATAACAAGCAGGGCCGTCAGGATAAGATAGAGCGGCAGCAACCATTGCGCCCAATGAGAGTCCGACGGTTTATCGCGCTCCACGACTGTCACGTAAAATTGCCGCGGCAAACAGAGGATGGCCGTCATGGCAATGATCATGATGATAACGCTTCGCCCGCTCGGCTCGAATGTCGAGAAATGCGCTTGGCTTAAAGCGGTCAGACTCTCGCCTGACTGGCTCAGTAGGATGACCGAAAATAAGGCGACAACAATTAAGGCAATCAGTTTCAGCAAGGCTTCAACGGCCAGAACAATCACAAGACCCCGATTGCGCTGGGTAACGTCGGCACCGCGCGTCCCAAAAACGATCGCAAAGAGAGCCATCGCAATGGCAATGGCCAGAACACTATCGGCGTTCCCAATCGTGTTAGACGCGCCTGTTAAAACGGATAGGCTGGTACTGACTGATTTGAGCTGTAGGGCGATGTAAGGCAGGCTACCGGCTACGGCGGCTAGCGCCGCAAGGGCCGCAACCCGTCCACTCGTCCCGTAGCGCGCAGACAAAAAGTCCGACAGGGAGGAGACCCCTTCCCGCTGCCCAATATCTGCAAGTTGCTTGTGCAGGGTTGGCATGACCGCGAACACAATCGCGGGGCCTAATAATATCCAGAGGTAGTCCCACTGGCTCGTGACGGCTGTGCCAACCGCCCCGTAAAATGTCCAAGACGTGCAATAGACGCTCAGCGCCAGCGCATAGATGATACCACTCTGTCGCGCGGTTAGAGGCGCATTTCGCGCATCACTACGCCATGCGATGAAAAATAGTCCCGCAATATAAATCGCGGTGACAAGGATCGTGATCCAAAGTGACATATGTCTTTTTCTTCCCCGCTTCCACCTATGGCGCGTCCGCAGGTGTCGGGCAAGTCATTGCAGCAAGCACAAAAAAAAGCCGCCCGAAGGCGGCTTTAAGTACAGGGAAGGAGGGATCCCTATTCGGCGGGGCGCATGCCGCCTTCGGTTGCTGGCATCGGGGCCATGCCACCTTCTGCCGCGCCGTGTGACTTCCGCGTCCCGGGGATACGGATATCCTGAACCAGGTCCTGGATTTCCTGTGGCGGTGGGGCGGTGACAAAAGCCGTCACGACACCCACAGCTGTGGAAAGCCACATGAAGACGAAGCCAATCCCTTCAGGGGAGACGCCAAAGAGCCACTGGTCCGCTGTTCCGCCACCGAACTTGAAGTAGTAGATGTAGCTGAACGTTGTCACTAGACCGACGACCATGGCCGCAATCGCGCCTTCCTTATTCATGCGCTTCCAGAAGATACCTAGGAAGATCACAGGGAAGAGGGACGCTGCGGCTAGGCCGAAGGCAAAGGCCACGACTTGGGCCACAAAGGGCAAGCTGGTCGCGAAGATACCGAGCAAACCCGCTGCGAGGACCGCAAAAGCTGCCGCGACACGCGCCGCCAACATCTCTTGCTTCTCGCTCATGTCGGGCCGGAAGGTGCGCTTCAGCAGATCATGGCTGACCGCGGAGCTGATGACCATCAGCAGACCTGCTGCTGTGGACAGAGCTGCCGCAAGGCCACCGGCGACCACCAGACCGACGACCCAGTTCGGCAGGTTCGCAATCTGCGGATTGGCCAGGACGAAGATGTCACGGTTCGGAACGACTTCATTCTCAATACCATCAGGCGCATTTGGCCCACGATATTGCATGATGCCGTCGCCGTTCTTGTCTTCATAAGCCAGCAGGCCCGTCTTCTCCCAGCTCTTATACCATTCGGGTACGGGCTTGCCGCCAGCCGCCGTGATGGCCGCCGCTTCTGCTGCATAGTCAGACCCGTCTGCGATATAAGTCGCTTCATTGACCGTATCGATGAAGTTATAGCGAGCGAATGAGCCGACCGCTGGGGCAACTGTATAAAGCAAGGCGATAAACATCAGCGCCCACCCGGCGGACTTCCGCGCGGCCTGCGCACTTCCCACGGTGAAGAAGCGGATGATCACATGCGGAAGACCCGCTGTGCCGAACATCAGCGCCGCTGTGATACAGAACACATCGATTTTAGATTTCGTGGTCGACGTATATTCTGTGAAGCCTAGATCGGTCACAACCTTATTCAGATTGTCCAACATCCCAACATCGGTTCCGGCAACATTACCGATAAAGCCGAGTTGCGGAATGGGGGTTCCTGTGATGGTCAAGCTGATGAAGATCGCCGGTACGGTGTAAGCGAAGATCAGCACAACATATTGCGCGACCTGCGTATAGGTGATGCCTTTCATCCCGCCGAGTACGGCGTAGAAGAAGACGATCGCCATACCGATCATAATACCGACATTAAAAGGAACACCAAGGAAGCCAGAGAACGCAACGCCCACGCCTTTCATCTGTCCTGCAATATAGGTGAAGGACACGAAAAGTGCGCAGACAACCGCAATAATGCGGGCGACTTTGGAATAGTAGCGATCCCCGACGAAATCCGGGACCGTAAACTTGCCAAATTCCCGCAAGAATGGCGCGAGTAGGAGCGCGAGCAGCACATAACCGCCCGTCCAGCCCATCAAATAGACCGAGCCGCCATAGCCCAGAAACGCAATCAAACCTGCCATAGACAAGAAAGACGCCGCAGACATCCAGTCGGCGGCCGTGGCCATGCCGTTGACGGTGGGGTGAACATCATGACCGGCGACATAGAAGTCTTCGGTCGATCCGGCCTTCGCCCAAACGGCGATGCCGATATAAATACCAAAGGTCAGAACGACCCAAAAAATTGTCCAAGGATCAACCATCGTTCTACCCCTTAATTCCGTATTTCTTCTCCAGCTTGGTCATCTGGATGCAATAAACGATGATCAAAGCGAGGAAGACATAGATGGAGCCATTCTGCGCAAACCAAAAACCGAGCGGCGCTTTGCCGATCGTGAACGCATCAAGCGCTTCGCGGAATAAAATACCCGCCCCGTAAGAGACGATGAACCAGACGGCGAGCAACCCGACCGTCAACCTGACGGTGGAGCGCCAATAGGCCCTCTGATTTTCATTGGATGGTTCAGACATAGTTCTCCCCTTTTTATTGTGTAACGTGAAACCGAATGAGACTCGGCGTCAGTGTCACACATCATGCAAATCGAGGAGAGCGTGTAGTGGACTTAAGTCTTATACAATCGTTAATCGGAAGGCGCGGCGGACCGTGGCGACCTGACGTTTTTGTGCTTTTGTCTAGCGAGTCAGGTTTTGGGCAAAGGTCGAAGAACGACTTCCCGGCTATATTCCATACTGAACACCACATACATAGAACACATATTCGCTATATCCGATATGTCCGATCGAATGACGTAACTCGGCATTTCCTTTGACGAATTTAGAAAGTTGAGCTGCACCTAAACGTTATGCATCTCTTTTTCCGAACTTCTCACCCGCGAGAATTTTGTCTCAACTGCGACAGACCGCATTGTTTTGATTGACGGATACACACTGTGTCTTTAACTGACTGACCCGTCAGTTATTTAAAGAATACCCATCCATGCCCGCTTTGCCTGCCAGAGCCAGAAGTGACGAAGATAAGGAAGCCCGACGTGTGGCGATCCTCGATGCGGCGCTGCAGGAATTTTACGAAAAGGGCCTCGCGGGCGCGCGTTTGGACGACATTGC
>CAWUKE010000044.1:0-13980 GCA_963922935.1 uncultured Alphaproteobacteria bacterium
ATATCAAGCACCCCTAGTCGCTCCGCAACTTGCATAGCGCGCAGGGCATCATCGCGGTGGGCATGATGGATTGAGATCGCGCCGACGGGCCCTTCTTGGAGCAGGAGCGGTTCACAGAGAGACTGTGCGGAAACAATTTCAAAACCGCGCTGTTCGAAAATATCCATAACATGCCGCAGCAAGGCATCGTCGCCCTGCCGCGCAGCGCGCAACGTCCCTGGGAGGTAACGCATCGCGGCCAGGTCAGGCTTAAAATTGCTAAAATCAGGTCGGGAAACACGCCCCGCGAGACACACGTGGCTCACGCCAGATTTTTCCATAAGTTTCAGCATCTTGCCGAACTTTGTTAGGGGAAAGCTTTTGCCACCCACAAATCGACCCGGCTCGCTTTCAGGTTCAATCGCAATCACGGTGAGATCATCATCCGTTTCACGTACGGCCTGAGCCACAAAGACGGGTAGCTTCCCCCCTCCGGCAATCAGACCAATGTGTCGGCGTCCGTCTGAAACTGTTTCGATCATCGACGCGGATCCGGCAGGCAGAGATTTCGGCCATGACCTTGCGCAGTCATGAAGTGAATGATTTCCATCACAAGAGGCTCATCAGCGTAAAGCGTCCGCGCATCGTCTAGCCTTTCTGCTAAGGTCCCTTCTGGTGCAAAAAGCTGTCGATAGGCTGCTCTCAACCGGTGGATCTTGTCTTTAGAGAAGCCGCGACGTCGCAGACCAATGACGTTAAGCCCATTCAGGTGCGCGGCATTCCCCATAACGAGGCCATAAGGGATCACGTCATTTGTCACCAAAGCCATGCCTGCGATAAAAGCATAGGGACCAATGCGCGTATGCTGGTGGATCGCACAAACACCGCCGAGTGTCACAAAATCGCCTATGCTGACATTACCCCCGACCTGGGCGTAGTTTGAAAGCGTGACGTTTGAACCAACTTGGCATTCATGCGCGATATGCGCACCCACCATCAGATAGCAATCATCCCCAATCCGCGTAATGGGTTTCCCAACATCCGTTCCCGGATGAACATTAGCCATTTCCCGGAATGTACAACGATCGCCAATTTCAATTCCGACGTCACCAGCCCCTTTATGCTTAAAATCTTGCGGCGGGTGGCCCATCGAAACTTGCGGGTAAAGCGTGCAATCCGCACCAATCTTCGTGTGGCCCGTTAGCGTGACATGGCTGACCAGTTTCGTGCCCGCCCCGATTTTAACATGGGGCCCAACCGTACAGAACGGGCCAATCTCGACCCCCTCTCCCAGCTCCGCCTTCGGGTCGACGAGGGCAAGTTTATCGATGCTGACAGTCATTAATCGAAACCCATCTGCGCGGCGGTGAACTGCACATTCGCCGCGAGAGCCCCATCAACGAGGGCTTTGCCACTAAACCGGTAAAAACCCCGACGTTCACTCTCTAATGTCGCGAACAGATCGATTGTCTCCCCCGGCAGAACGGGACGACGGAACCGCGCCTTTTCAATCCCGGAAAACGCCATGAAAGTCCCGGGTTTCACCAGGTTATCAAGACAGCCGATCAGAGCGCCCGTCTGCGCGATCATCTCCACCAAAATCACACCCGGTAAGATGGGTCGTTCTGGAAAATGGCCATGAAAGAGTGTCCAGGACGGATCGACATAGACTTGGGCCTCAATCGATGATCCGTCAAAGGCTAAGACCCGGTCAACCATCAAAGCTGGCGGTGCATGAGGCAGCAGAGCGGCAACACCGTCACGCTCTATGGGTAGCGATATTGTCATTTTTTAATCGCCCGTCTTGTGTGAGCGACCATGCGCATATGCTCTCGGATTGGAACAGCAGGAATTCCTGACCAAGTCTCCCCCGGTGGAATGTCATGCATCACCCCTGCAAAGGCCGCGAGACGCGCTTTGTCCCCAACATTGATATGATCCGCGAGGCCGACGCGACCGCCCATCTGAACGTCATTTCCGATAATGCAGGAGCCTGACAGCCCCACACATCCGGCCAAGATGCAACGCTGTCCGATTTCGCAATTATGGGCAATCTGCACAAGATTATCGATTTTCGTATCTTCGCCAATGATCGTGTCTCCAAGCTGCCCCCGATCGATACAACAGTTCGAGCCAATGCTGACGCGATCTTTGATCAGAACACGGCCTACATGCGGCACGGACATCACATCCCCATTGGGTCCGGCGACAACCCCAAAACCTGCCCCTCCAATCACAGAACACGCCCCAATCGAACAGCCCTCACCAATGATGGCTTTTTCGATCACCGTATGCGGGCCAATTTGGGTATGAGCGCCAATGATTACGCCGGAACCGATAACCGCCGTTTCGTGAACAGTTGCCGTCGGATGGACTTCCGCCGGGCGTGAGACATCATCTTCAACTAAAACAGCCGTCGCCTTCGCCAGATGATATTTCGGCGCTGACGAGAGGATGGGAACGATATGCGCTTCGGATAAATCCGCCGCAAATTTCTCACTGGTAAAACAGGCGGTTGGCTTACTTGTCTTAAGACTGTCCAAGGCCTTCCGCCCAGACAAAAAGCTTATATCGCCAGGTTGAGCCGCTTTCAAAGAGGCTGGTTTATGAACTAGACTTTCTGCGAAAGAACCATCCGGCGATGGCAAATCAAGCATAGCGCAGAGGTCTGCGAGGCTGAGGCCGTCAGCTTTAAATGTGTAAAATCGATCATCGATCATAGGACGGCTTTAGGTGTGTGATTTCATCGTCGCAAGGCAAGAACGATGTCGAGACATTGCAATTTGGCAAAAGAAAACCCCGACCATTGGCCGGGGCTTTTTTAACGTCCAAATAGACCGTCTTAACCGCGAGGCAGACGCTCACGCGTGACAGGAACCGTTGTCATTTGCGAGTTCAGACGGGACAGAACTGTCGCCGTAATATCTGCAGGCTCACCATAGATCACCAGCTGTTTTTCCAGAACGACATCTGCGTTCCGCTCGCGGGCGATTTGATCGATGATCGTTTTCATTTTAGCCGTTACCAACTGGCGCGCTTTGGCTTCAGTGATTTGCAATTCGCGCTGTGCAATTGCCATGTCTTGTTGCAATTTAACCGTATCCTTCTGGAAGGACTCGATTTGTGACTTCAAGCTGGCATCCTGCAGGATTTGCTGCGTTGTTTTGCCCGTCGTCTGCGCTTGCAAAGACTTGCCGCGCGATTCAAGGGGGCTGGCTTGTGCTTTCAGCTGGCTTTCTGTTGTCGAGGCCATAGACTCGACCTGACGAGCAATATGCTGGCCAACAGAGCTGTCGTTGTAGACTTTTGCCGTATCAACGACGAGAATGGTGCTTTGTGCGAACGCAGACGCGCTGGCGATAAAGGCAACGGCACTACCGAGAACGGCGCGACGAAGAAGTTTGGGGGAAAACATGTTAGAACCTCGTACGGGTTGTGAACTGGAATGACTGTCGGTCATCAAACGGTTGTTTTACGATCGGTTGTGTAAAGTCGAAACGAATGGGTCCAAAGGGACTTTCCCAGAAGACACTCGCCCCGGCTGTAACACGCGGATCAAGTTGATCATATGTTCTCTGACAGATGACACCAGCTGTTGTAATACCATCGCAAGATGAACCTGCGGTGAGATTTGTGGCGCCCGGGTCAACAATGATGTTGTACTGGAACTCTTCATCCAACAGGCCAACTGTCCCCGCTTCGATGAAAAGTGAGCCGAGAAGTTGTGGTAATCCAACAGGGAAGCTGACTTCCGCTGCCGCCAAGCCAAACAGATTACCACCCTGCGCGTTGGCGCGTCCATCAACACCATTGACCAAGGTCGAACCGGTGTCCGCGTTATAATTGACGATGCGTGGGCCAATGCCGGCATTGTCAAAGCCGCGGAATTCAAAGTTCCCTTTGAAATAGCGGTCGTTAATCTGAACCGGCTCGCCGCCCCAACCGCGGATATAGCCACCCGCCAATGAGGCGGAGGCAATCACACCTGGGAACAGGCCTTTATAGGCGTTAGCGCGCACATCAGTCCGAAGATAACGCACGTCACCGCCAATGCCGGCCACGTCTTGGCTAAACCGAACATCAAAGCCGCCTGTCGGCGTGATGGGGTCATTTCGGCGATCCCAGCTGAATGTATAGCCAAGGATTGAGGAAATCCGCCCGCCGACCTGCTGACAGAGTGACAAGGTCTGCGTGTCATTCGCCGACAAAGTCCCGTTTTCATTATTGGCCAGCAGCAGATCGCATTCCTCTTCGCCGCTAAAGCTAATGTCTTCGGTCCGCAGAGAGTAGCGCGTACTGAGCGACGTATTCTGCGTTAGCGGGAAAGCGAGGCTCACCTGCCCCCCAGTTCGTGACTGACGGAAGCCAGCCTCTTGTAGGAAGTCGATCACAACATCGAAGAGCTCAACACCAGCCGCTAAGTTTCGGCCCAAAAAGCGCGGTTCTGTGAAACGGGCGTCAATCTCTCGACGGTTGGACGAAGCACGCACCACAAAGCGCAAGAGCTGCCCTCGACCGCGCAAGTTCCGTTGCGTGATGGACAAATCCACGAGGAATGCGTCTGCAGACGAGAAACCTGCTGAAAATGAAAGTTCGCCCGTCGGCTGTTCTTTTACCGTCACTTTAACGACAGCGCGGTCTGGTGAAGAGCCTTGCGTTTCTTCGATTTCAACCTCTTCAAAGAAGCGCAGTGAGCGCACCCGGTTGCGGGACCGATCGAGCAAAATACGGTTAAACGCGTCGCCTTCGACCAGTTCCATCTCGCGGCGGATCACGTAATCGAGGGTCGTTGTATTACCAACAATATCGATACGTTCGATGTAAACGCGTGGCCCTTCAACAATGTTGAAAACCAAATCGACGGTCTTGGTTTCGCGGTTCAGGCGGAGATCCTGCTGAATATCAACAAACGCATAACCGGACGTGCCTGCGATAAAGTTCAGCGAGTCGATCGCCTCTTCAATCAGCGAGCTATTGAAAACTTCGCCTTCCTGAATTTGGATCACATTGCGCAGTAGACGTTTATTCAGCGCTTCGAGTTCAGTCTCAACCGAGATTTCGCCCCAGCGGTATTCCCCGCCCTCATCCACAGCGAAGGTGATGTAGAAATCATCCTGATCAGGCGTCAGCTCAGCGGTCGCGGATACAACCCGGAAATCTGCAAAGCCACGGTTCGTGTAGAATGTACGCAGCTGCTCCCGGTCAAATTCGAGACGACCCGGATCGAAATTGTCATTGCTTGAGAAGAATGAGTACCAGCGCGATTCAGCTGTGGCGATTTCGTTGCGAAGTTTGCGATCGGAAAATTCATTATTACCAATGAAGTTGATGCGCTTCACGCCTGTGACAGGACCTTCCGTGATCTCAAAAATCAGATCGACTCGGTTTTGGGGTTGCTCGACAACTTTCGGCTCGACCGTCGCCCCAAAACGACCGGATTGGCGATATAGCTCGATAATGCGCTGAACATCTTCTTGAACCTGCGCCCGTGTGAACAGTGAGCGTGGTTCTGCGCTGATTTCATCATTGATTTTATCAGCTTTCAGAGAGCGATTACCCTCAAAAAGAACGCGGTTGATGATCGGGTTTTCAATCACTTGGATCAAAACATTCCCGTCACGCGGGTCAATAATGACGTCGGCAAAGAGACCCGTATTGTAAAGCGTCTTGAGCGATTGATCGATCCGAGCCTCTGAATAGGGATCGCCAGGCGCAATCAGGAGGTAGCTCGCCACCGTATTGGCCTCGACCCGCTGGTTCCCAATGACGCTGATGGAGAGAATACGCTGAGGCGGTTGATATGCTGGAGCTGCGGCTGCGCCCTCTGAAGGCGCCGTTTGTTGCGCGACTGCGGGCGCTGCAGCAAAGCTCAGCATTCCGACGATAACGACAAGCCATCCCAGCAGGATGTTCATGCCAATGCGCAGCTGTTTATGGATGGGTCCCATTTACTGCCAACCTAGCCTTCGAAAGAGATGCTACCGAGGTAGCCAATATCATTGATCATGAGCATCACGAACAAACCGAAAATAAGCAGCATTCCCAGCCTATACCCCGCTTCTTGGACTGGAATAGGGAGCGGCTTTCCTGCCACAGCCTCATAGCTATAGAAGAGCAGATGTCCACCATCCAGCATGGGAATTGGCAGAAGATTGGCAAAGCCTAATGCGACGGAAATTCCGGCCCCAAGAACCAGCATGCGGTAGAGAAAGGCCTTCAGCTTTACTGAAGCCGGTTGTTCGAGCTGCGCGATATCTGTCGTGGATTTTCCGGTCACCGTTGCGATGCGTAAAATGGAGCCGAGTTGTTTTCCGTCTTCTTTCCCAGTCAAAGCGCGCCGAATGTAGACACCCGTCATACCAAGCGTATTTCCAACTTCTTGCGTACCGCCAATAAGTGCTTCCACCGGGCCTATCCGGCGGGTTTGAACCGTTTGGTTAGGATCCACGCCGACACCGAAAAAGCCTTTTGTCATCGCGCCGCCAACGAAATCCTTCGTCTCGACGCGCGCAGGCGTCACGATAGTTGTCTCTTCAAAGCCATTGCGCAGATAAGTGACATTGATTGGTGTCTCGGCCCGCAGCACGATATGCTGGGCCATTTCAGTCCAATCATTGACCACTTTGCCGTCCATCTGAAGGATTTCATCGCCGGGCTGCAAGCCCGCAACAGCGGCGGGCGAGCCCTCTTCTACGCTGCCAATAATAGCTGGAACTGTCCGTTCGCCGACCCAAAACATGGCCACGGCAAAAAGGAAAGCCGCCAGAATAAAGTTCGCAACAGGGCCGGCTAGGACAACAAGCGCGCGTTGCCAGACAGGACGGAAGTGGAAAATATCGGCCATGTCCTCTTCGGACATAGTGTCCAAGGCTTCACTGTCCGGCGTCGAGGCTGCACCCGCGTCTCCGGCAAACTTCACATATCCGCCAAGGGGCAGCTGCGAGATGGTCCACTCCGTGCCGCTTTTAGCTTGGTGCTTTAAAAGGGGTTTTCCGAATCCAATCGAAAAGCGTTCGACTTTGATCCCGAAAAAACGCCCGACGCTGTAATGACCGAGTTCATGAATGAAGATCAGGATCGAGATCATGATCAGAAAAACGATTAGGGCCAAAAGGACATAGGCTATCGTACTTAACATGCCGTCCCCTTCTCTAAAGCGCTGATCCGCATGATTCTTTACACAGCCTTATGACCGTGAGGGGTGATTGCCTCGAATGGCGCGGGCTTACAAGTTTACGATTTGCTCATCTGCAGTGTGCCGGGATAGGACATCCAGCGCGACAACGTCTTCAATCACATCAGGCGCACAGCCAAAACTCTGCGCTCCGGAAAGATTGTTCAGGGTCTTCTCAATAACCTTGGCAATATCTAAAAACCGAATTTGACCCGCCAGAAAGGCGGCAACGGCCACTTCATTCGCCGCGTTCAAAGCACAAGGCGCCTGCCCGCCCGCTTCTAACGCCTCCCGCGCCAACCTGAGCGCTGGAAACCGAACCAAATCAGGCGCTTCAAAGGTCAACTGAGCGACTTTGGCAAAGTTTAACCGCTCAACTGGGGTTTCAATCCGGTCGGGCCAACCCAAAGCATAGGCAATCGGCGTGCGCATATCCGGAGACCCCATTTGCGACAGGACAGAGCCATCGACATACTCCACCATGGAATGGATAACGGATTGCGGATGCACAACGACATCGATCTCAGCAGACGGTCGATCAAACAGCCAAGCCGCTTCGATCAGTTCCAGACCTTTGTTCATGAGCGTCGCACTATCGATGCTGATCTTAGCGCCCATGCTCCAGACGGGATGGGCCAGAGCGTCTTCACGCTTCACCTTTTGCAAATTGTCCAAAGAGGTTTGCCGAAACGGTCCGCCAGAGGCCGTCAGGATCAAACGCCTGACGCCTTCCGGCTTATCATGCTCCAAGACTTGAAAGATCGCATTATGCTCTGAGTCGACTGGTAAGAGCGTGGTTCCATGCGCTTCAACAGCCCGCATAAAGGCCGCACCCGCACAAACCAGGCATTCCTTATTAGCCAGCGCGACAGTCTTCCCCTGCTCCGCAGCGGCGAGCGTCGGCGTCAATCCGGCCGCCCCGACAATAGCGGCCATTGTAATATCGGCAGGTACTTTGGCCAACGCCGTTAAACCTTCCGCCCCCGTCAGGATTGTCACATCCTGACCTGCGAAACGCTCTTTCAAGTCATCCGCTTGCTCTGCATCGGCAATCGCGACAGTTTTTACGCCAAATTCTATCGCTTGCTGCGCGAGGGCTTCGACATTTCTATTCGCGCTGAGGCCCACGACTTCGAACTGACCCTTTGGCGCGCGCCGCAGAATATCAAGCGTACTAAGCCCAATCGACCCCGTAGAGCCTAATATCGTCACTCGCCGCGTCATAGTATCAGAAGGTAGGCCACAAATATCCGAAGACGTGCAATAAGATCGCGCCCCCAACGACAGCCGCCATCAAACTATCCAACCGATCAAGCAGCCCGCCATGCCCGGGTAGGAGCGTGCCAGTATCTTTCACACCCAAGCGACGCTTAAATGTGCTTTCTAACAAGTCGCCCAAGACGGAAATAATCGACAGCGGCAAAGCAAACGCAATCGCCGTCAAAGGCGACAGGCCGATAAATAGCCCGGCAATAATTGCGACGAGAATTGCCAGAAGCGTCCCCCCAATCGCTCCGGACCAGGTCTTATTCGGAGACAGCTTTGGGGCCAATTTCGGCCCACCGAACTGAGACCCGACAAAATAGGCCCCTGCATCAGACGCGACCACGATCAGGATTATGAAAACCAATTGCGTAAAGCCTTGTGTCGCAAACCCGACATCAGACCCGCGAAGCATGACAATTAACACCGCCGGAATAATGACATAAGGCAGACCGATAACTTTCCAGAAGGCTGGGCCGCGTCGCAAACGTTCAAGAACGGCGATAAATGTCACAACGAATACGGCCACCATGGCCCCGATAAAGTAACCCTGTACAGCGTAAATCAGAGCGACAACCAGCCCGCCGATCGCAATACAGATAGGCAGAGGTCCACTTTCGGGGTCGGCCATTCGAACCCATTCATACATCATACGCGATGAGAGCAAGCCGACAAGAAGCGCCCAAACCCAGCCGCCAATGTAGAACGGCGCAATACAGAGGAGGACCAGCCCGATCGCCGTTAACAGCCGAATCCCAACCCCTTTAAAACGTGGTGGAATAACGGGATCGGGCTCCGACATAGCGTTTAGGCCACTTCCGACGGCGTTTCGGCGGCGCCGAAACGGCGATCGCGGGCCGTAAATTCATTCAAGGCTGCAATCAGGTGTTCTCGACGAAAATCAGGCCATAGCGTTTCTGTGAAGACAAACTCTGCATAGGCGGCCTGCCAGAGCAGGAAATTACTGATCCGCTTTTCTCCACTCGTTCGGATAACCAGGTCGGGATCAGGCTGTCCCGCTGTATCAAAGAAATTTGAGAACCCCGTTTCATCCAGTTTGGACAGGTCCTGACCGCTGGCCAGCGCTCGCCCAAGGGCCCGAATGATCTCGTCGCGGCCACCATAATTAAAGGCGATATTGAGGTTGAAGTCCTGATTGTGAGCGGTCCGCGCTTCCGCTTGCTCTATCAAGGCCAGAATATCGGCGGAGAGACCCTCACGTGTTCCCAGGATGCGGATTCGCACGCCTTCTCTGGTTAGACGCGCCAAATCCCCTTCAATATATTCTTTCATGAGCGCCATCAGCGCCGCGATTTCCGCTTTGGGACGGGTCCAATTCTCTGTCGAAAAGCTATAAAGCGTCAGCGTGTGAATGCCGATTTCACTGGCGTCTTCGACGATACGGCGCACCGTTTCGACGCCTGCCCGATGCCCAAAACTGCGCGGGCGATGGCGAGCTTTCGCCCAGCGCCCATTGCCGTCCATGATGATGGCCAGATGGTTGGGCAATGCGCCCGCATATGTCGGTAAAGACGCGATCGGTTAAACCTGCATGATCTCTTCGGATTTTTGCGACAGCGCATCATCGATCTTTTTGACCAAGTCGTCTGTGGCCGCTTGCACGTCTTTTTCGTGCGCCTTCTGCTCATTCTCGCTCATCTCACCGTCTTTTTCGAGGCGTTTGAGCGTGTTCATAGCGTCGCGGCGCACATTCCGAACGGCAATCTTCGCGTTCTCAGCATAAGTGCCCGCCACTTTCGTCAAATCGCGACGACGCTCCTCTGTGAGGGGAGGCATGGGGATACGCAGATTTGTCCCATCCACAACAGGGTTGAGGCCGAGATGGCTTTGACGCAGGGCTTTGTCGACCGCGTTGACCATCGTTTTGTCCCAGATAGACACCAGCAGCATACGCGGCTCTGGCACAGAGACGGATCCAACCTGATTGATGGGCATCTCGCTGCCATAAGCGCTGACCGTAATACCGTCGAGCAGAGCGGCGTTCGCCCGGCCTGTCCGCAAGCCTGCGAAGTCTTTTCGCAAGGAGTCGAGCGCACCGTCCATGCGCTTGCGATAATCTGAAAGCTTAAAGTCGCTCATAAGGGCTCCTTTTCTTATAACTTCGTCCGTAACAGGACAAAATCAGGACGCAATGATGGTTTGTGTACCTGCGCCTGCCATAACGGCATCCAATCCGCCCTGCTCGTGAATTGAAAACACAATAATGGGGATTTCATTTTCACGCATCAAGGTCACAGCCGCCGCGTCCATAACACGAAGATCATCCGCCAGCACTTTCTGATAGCTGAGCGTGTCATAGCGCACCGCATCATCATACTTGTTCGGATCTTTGTCATAGACGCCGTCAACCTGCGTTCCTTTTAGCAGCGCGTCACATTCCATTTCTGCCGCACGAAGCGCGGCCGCCGTATCCGTCGTGAAATAAGGATTCCCTGTGCCTGCTGCGAAGATCACGACACGGCCTTTTTCCATATGCCGATCGGCTTTGCGCTTAATGTAGGGCTCACAAACGGTTGGCATCGGGATGGCGCTTTGGACGCGCGTATCAACGCCCATTTGCTCCAGCGCGCTTTGCATCGCGAGTGCATTCATCACGGTCGCGAGCATACCCATATAATCTGCAGACGAGCGTTCTATGCCACCAGCCTGAGCGGACAGGCCGCGGAAGATGTTCCCCGCACCAATAACGAGAGCGATTTGAAGGCCTTTCGCATGCGCTGCCGCGACTTCACGGGCAATTCTTTGGACGGTTTTCGTGTCGATCCCGTAATCCCGATCTCCCATCAGGGCTTCGCCTGAGACTTTTAGGAGTACGCGTTTATATTTGTAGTTTGACATAAAGGTCCCAACCAGATTCCCGCTGCTCTATCGCAGGCCCACCTCTCTTCCAAGGCGTTTCAGACACAAAAAACCCCGCCACATTGGGCGGGGTCTATAGAATAAAGATTTCGAAGGCTTAGCCTTTGGCCGCTGCCATAACTTCTTCAGCGAAGTTCTCTTCTTTTTTCTCGATGCCTTCACCGACAGCCATGCGGACAAAACCAGCCAATGCGATAGGCGAACCGATCTTAGCCGCTTCATCTTCGATGACTTTTGCGACTGTGCGCTCGCCGTCCATGACGAAGATTTGGGTCGCCAGAACGCTCTCTTTGAAGAACTTCTGCATCCGACCTTCGACCATTTTGTCGACGATGTTTTCAGGCTTCCCGGACTCAAGCGCTTCGGCTTTCAGCATCTCACGCTCTTTGGAAACAACAGCGGGATCAAGCTCATCAACAGTCGCCGCCAGTGGAGAGGTTGCCGCCACATGCATCGCGATTTGTTTTGCCAGACCTTGCAGCGCGTCAGCGTCACCTTCTGTCTCGAGCGCAACCAGCACACCGATCTTACCCATATCTGTTGCAACTGCGTTGTGGATGTAGCTTGCAACAACGCCGCTACCAACTTCCAGCTTCGCCATACGACGGAATGTCATGTTCTCGCCGATCTGACCGACCATTTCCGTCAGATAGTCTGTGACAGACTTGCCACCTTCAAGCTCTGCCGCCGCTAACTCTTCAGAAGACCCAGTCGTCAGACCACGCTGGGCAATCTTTGCGACAGCCGCTTGGAACAGCTCGTTCCGGGCGACGAAGTCAGTTTCAGAGTTCACTTCAACAACAACGCCTGTCTTGCCGGATGTTGCCGCAGCGACCAAACCTTCCGCAGCCACGCGAGAGGATTTCTTGTCCGCTTTCGCGATGCCTTTTTTGCGCAGCCAGTCGATAGCAGCTTCGATATCGCCATTTGTTTCGTTCAGGGCCTTTTTACAGTCCATCATGCCTGCGCCAGTTTTGTCGCGCAGTTCTTTCACCATTGCGGCAGTGATCGCCATGGTTCTTCTCCACTGTTGGAATTTCTAGGATTCGCACCGCCAGATAGGGGCGGTGCGTGACACTTTAAAGACGCGAGCGCGACTTACGCTTTTGCAGCGGCTTTTTGATCGGCTTTGGCGCGCGGTTGTCCGCCAGCAACCAAGTCTTTCGCTTGCTGAACAAAGTCGCTTCCTGTGAGCTTACCGCCCATTTCAAGCTTGGCGTCAAGCTCGCCCAGCTGCTCATCTGTCAGGTTCGCCATTACTTCCAATGACGTAATACCGGCTGATTCCAGCTTCTCTTTATAAACCGGGCCAATGCCGTCGATCAGCGCGATGTCTTCGAGCTGAGGCGCAACGTCGGACTTCTGCACTTCCGTAGCAGGTTCCGTTGTCAAAGGTTCCGCAGCCGGCGCCGCTTCCTCGACAGGCGTCATATCGATCGCAACCTCTGTCACGTCTTCAGCTGCACCAATGTCGACACCCACAGCCGCAGCCGCTTCTGTCATACCATCGAGAACCGCATCAGCCATCAACTCGCAATAAAGCTGGATCGCGCGCGCGGCATCATCGTTGCCTGGGATCGGAATGTCGGCTTCTGACGGATCACAGTTTGTGTCGAGGATCGCGACGACGGGAATGCCCAACCGACGCGCCTCTTTAATGGCAATCGCTTCTTTATTCGTATCGATAACGAACATCAAATCAGGCTTACCGCCCATATCTTTGATCCCGCCGAGTGTCTTGTCCAGACGCTCCCGTTCGCGCGCAAGGTTCAGCAGTTCTTTCTTCGTTAGACCCGCTTCATTTGGGTCCATCGCGTCGAGTTGCTTCAAGCGAGCGATAGAATTAGACACAGTCTGCCAGTTCGTCAGCATGCCGCCCAACCAACGGTGGTTGACATAATATTGCGCGCAGCGTGTTGCCGCTTGCGCCACAGGTTCAGACGCGGAACGTTTCGTCCCGACGAAGAGAACACGACCGCCTTTTGCGGCGACGTCACGGACCTCTTTCAACGCCTGGTGCAGCAAAGGCACGGTCTGTGACAGATCCAGAATATGAATGTTTGAGCGGGCGCCAAAGATGTAGGGCGCCATTTTTGGGTTCCAGCGGTGTGTCTGGTGACCAAAGTGAACACCGGCTTCGAGAAGCTGGCGCATAGAAAATTCAGGAAGGGACAAAGGATATCTCCATGCTTCCGGTTGACCTTAGTCTGCGGGTGACGAAGTTTCCTTCGACCGGAATGGATGAGAACCTATATGGCAAGCACCCGTCCACAGACGCGAATTAATGGCGCGGCTAATACTCAGCCGGTGGGAGGATGCAAGCGCTTTATGCGGTTACTCTGCCGCTAAGATTAAGCCGCTATCTCCACGATCGTCTCAACGGCTCGGTTGGCTTTGATGGCCTTTTGAACAGCCGGGTCGATGGCCCACCGACCTTTCAGAGTCCAAGACGCTTCACGCTTGGCTGTCAGCGGCGCCGTCAGCTCTATCACACCACTGTGACGGTGCGGCGTGTCGCGAAGTTTAGTTAAAAGCGCTTCAAGCTCGTCCAAGGTTTCAATATCGGCAGAACGCAGCCGGATTTTCAGGCCGACGGGTGGCGCAGTTTCTTCAATCTGCGTCGAGGATAAGAGGGTCACGCTTTGTGCAAAAAACCGCGTGTCGCCGCCCTCTCCTTCGACACG
>CAWUKE010000045.1:0-13616 GCA_963922935.1 uncultured Alphaproteobacteria bacterium
CTTGCCAATTCTGCCTCGATCATTTTGACCGTCTCCGGCCAGCCGCGTTGTCGCTTCACCGCATTGGCGAAGCCATACTGATTTGTGAGCGTGGGAGATAGCATCACCAGTGGCGGGACTGTCGCGAGCAAAAGGTTCAATGCAAGACCGGTCCCGACAAGCCCTTTGCGGAACTTGCCCCCGGCGATGACCCATCCCGCCACCAAGACAGGCGCCGCCGCATAGGCCGCCGCCGCCCAATTGGCGTTGGCGCGGCTGATCAGGGCTTGAACACTAATCACCAATAACGGCGTCAGCACCATCAGCGCGAGCCAGACGCGGAACCGCCGTCTTTCCCCACCTGCTGAGAATAAAGCGATTAGAAGCGCGACGAAGGTGAGCGGACCAAAGACGCCAAATTGCCCGCTGAAAAACTCTAGCCATTCCCCCGGATAAATTCCGGCGCCGTCAGAAAGGTTCGCATTATCCCCCGTATGAGACACGGTCGCGAAATTGTTTTGCGCGTTCCAGATAAGGTTGGGAGAAAAGACAAAGGCCACCGTTCCCAGAACGATTAGCCCCTTCAAATTTAACAAAGCCGCCCGCGTTTTCGGATCAAAGAGGATCGCCAGACCCAGCGCAGGCAGCACAAACATCATCGCATATTTTGACAGCAGGCCAAATCCGATCGTCGCGCCCAAGGCGACCGCTTCCATAGCTGTCGCCCGCCATTCTTCACGTATGCGGACCCAGACATAAATCATGGCTGAGACCCAAAAAAGGAGCAGCGCATCGGTGCTAATTAATGTGCTGGACAGCGTGACGCCGGGCATCAGCAGATAGAGCATCGCGGCCCAAAATCCGGCTTGGGTCCCGTAAAGCCGCCGCGCCGTGAAGAAAGTGAAACAGGCCGCCCCGGCATGGAGAAGCGGTGACGCCAGCCTGACGGCCCATTCCGCATTGCTAAATGCCCCTGTCGTCGCCGCAATCACCCACGCAATTAAAGGCGGCTTACTATAATAGCCGCCCGCCAAATCCCGCGACCACGCCCAATATTGCGCTTCATCGCCATGGAGCCCGGAGGGGCTGATCAAAAGAATGATCACGCGAAAGACGGTGATCATAAGGATCGCTATCAGCGTCCACCGCGCATATGTCTGATCCAACGTCATCGCTACCGCGCTTAAGGGCGGACGTTCGCAAAATAAACACGATTTACTGACAAGGAGCGGGAATGAGCCCGGTCGCCCCATCCATACAGCGCCATGTTTTAGTCATGGATAGCGGTGTCGGCGGCCTATCAGTCTCTGCGGAAATTCGCCACCACCTCCCCGATGTGGCCCAAAGCTATCTGGCGGATGATGCCTTTCGACCCTATGGTGAAAAGACGGAAAGCCAAATCCGCGCGCGATTGCCAGGTCTCTTAAAACCTGTCGTCGAGATGCTACAGCCGGATATTCTGGTCATTGCCTGTAACACAGCGAGTACGACCGCGCTTCCTGACATTCGCGCGGCGATCGACATCCCTGTCATTGGCGTTGTCCCTGCTATCAAACCGGCGGCCGCCTTATCCAAGACACGAACAATTGCGGTCTTAGGGACACCGGGCACTGTCAGGCGTCGCTATGTGGATGCGCTTATCCGGGATCACGCGGCTGACTGCAAAGTCCGGCTCAAAGGGTCTGTGGCTCTGGTTGGCGAGGCGGAAGCTAAACTCGCCGGAGAGTCTGTCGACCTGAATGTCATTCGGCAGGAAATTGAACCGATCTTTTCAGGGCGTGAGGGCGCAGACGTCGATGCCGTCGTCCTCGCCTGTACGCACTTCCCGCTTTTGAGCGACGAACTCCGCCAGGTCGCTCGGCAAAGCGTGGCTTGGGTGGATAGTGGCGAAGCGATTGCACGCCGTGTTGCTAGTCTTTTGCCTGCAGAAGGCCGGGCGCAGCCCCCGTTGAAATCGACAGCGTTTCTGATTGGCCCTAACAAAAATGCCGCCCGACAGGCGACATTTCATAAATTTGGATTTGAACGGGTGGTAGGCTTACCGAGCTAGAATTAACCCGCTTCGCGGCGAGCGGGCTTAAAAGCCCTGATTTCTGTCTCCCAGACAGAACTCTTTCGCAAGCGAAACCGGGCTTTACGCCCGCTCGACCATCATCTTTTTGACTTCAGCAATCGCCTTGGCAGGGTTCAAACCCTTGGGGCAGACATTCGCGCAGTTCATGATGGTGTGGCAGCGATAAAGTTTGAACGGGTCTTCCAGCTCATCAAGCCGCGCATCCGTCGCGTCATCGCGGCTATCGACCAGCCAGCGATAGGCTTGTAGCAGGGCCGCGGGGCCGAGATAGCGATCGCCATTCCACCAATAGGACGGGCACGAGGTGGAGCAAGAGGCGCAGAGAATGCACTCATAATAGCCATCCAGCTTTTCACGATCTTCCGGTGTTTGGCGGAACTCTTCTTTGGGCTCGGCTTCCGTTGTGTGGAGCCAGGGCTCGATAGAGGCATATTGCGCATAGAATTGCGAGAGGTCCGGCACCAAGTCCCGAACGACAGGCATATGCGGAAGCGGGCTGATCGTAATCGTCTTACCCGCCATATCAGACGCATCTTCGATGGAGCGCGTACAGGCGAGCGTGTTACGCCCACCAATATTCATCGCGCAGGACCCGCATACGCCTTCGCGGCAGGACCGACGGAAAGCGAGGGTCGGGTCAATCTCGTTCTTGATCTTAAACAGCGCGTCGAGGACCATCGGCCCGCACTCATTCAGATCAATATCGTAGCTATCCCAGCGCGGCCCTTCGCCGTCCGTCGGGTCATAGCGATAGATCTTAAAGGTCCGAATGGAGGCTGACTTTGTGTCCGCCTTAAAGACCTTACCTTTGCTGATCTTAGAGTTTTTGGGCAGCGTGAGCTGAACCATAGGATTTATCCTTCGATATGTTTCGAGGCCGTATAGCGAGGTCTGTCACAAAATCGAAGGATAAACCGCTGTTCTTACACCCGCTTTATGCGGACGAATTGTCACGAGGTGTACCGCCCCGACCGCCATACCAGTCCAGATTCCGGGTCAGGTAAAGCGTCGCCGCAATAGCCACGAAACAGACAAGTGCACCCACCATCAGGGCAAAGTCCTGAATCCGCATCAAAACGAAAAGCAAGCCATAAACTGTGCCGAACACCAGAGCGCTTTTCCAAATCAGGGATCGTCCAAACACCGCCGCTGCATAGAGGGACGTCAGGGCAACCGTTGCAATGGCGCTGAGGGTAAAGGCAGCTGTGAACCCAATCTGTTCTGCAAAAGCGAGCAACAACAAATAGAAGACCGCCTGCGCGAGACCAATCAAGAGATATTGCGCCGGGTGAACACGAACCCCCAGCAAGGTTTCCATCAGAAAGTAGGCCAGAAAGACAAGGCCGATAAACATGACCGCATATTTCAGCGCGCGGTTCACGGTCTGATAGGGGTTCAGCGGCGTCACGAAATTCACGCGCATCGCCAGATCGCCATCCATCACGCTATTCATCTCATTGGCGGGTCCGCTTGCTGCTAGGCCTCTTCGTAGAAACGGAACGGACCATTGGGCGGAAAACCCACTATCTGAGATATCGCGCTCGCTTGGTGGAAAGCGCCCCTCAAAACCAGGATGTGACCAATCAGAAGATATCTTCAGGCTCGTACTGCGGGCATAGGGCAAAACACCCAGGCTTGGCGCGCCCGTTAGAGAGACTTTCACCGTAAGATCAGCGCCTTCTGAAACTTCCGATAGCTCGCTGAATGGAACCGACAAAAGGGTCAGGCCCCGCGTCAATAACCAATCTTCGATGACGAGAGGCGTTTGCCCTTGCGGGGTCGTCACCACGGACTCTTGTGCCCCAAAAGCCTTATCCCCTAAGCGGTCCATTTCCCCCCGCAAGCGGCGATAGGGCTCAAAGGTCAAGGTCTGTCCTTGGCTTTGCAAGATCACATCAGATTGAAGCCCCGTGACGTCCTGAAGACCCATAACAATGCGGGCTTTATCCATATCAAAGACCAAATTCGGATCGGTCGGAAGGCTGGCCTCTAAACCGTCAAACTTTGCTTTGAGCGTGCCATTCGCGGCATAAACAGGCACGCGATATAAAGACCGCGCCTTCGTCTCGACCGTCACCCCCTCAAAGACGGCAGCGCCGCTCTCTGCAGAAATGACATAATCGCCTTCCCGGATACGCCCGCCGGATAATCGCTGTTGATAAGGCAGAACGATCATCGGCCCTAACAAAGTCTGTGATCCGCCATAGGTCTGACTGATCTCTCGGGTGACTGTCGAGGCCCGGTCGCTGCGTTCAAAACTGATGATCGAAATGAACAAGATCGGCACGGCCATCAGGACAATCAAGCATAATACCGCGATCAGCTTTAAGCCGATCGACCGCGCCGCCACGCGGGATGTGAATCCTTGGGGACCTTTTGGGGAATTGAGTGATGTCATGTCAGCCTCCTAGCCTATATCTGTGCCAGGTTTTGAAGACGACATAGGTCGATATTGGGGCAAAGCGGAAACCGCAATGTGACCATGTGCGGCCAAAATTAAGGGCTTATTCTGCCGCAAACAGGCTTGGCTGGACAAAGGCACTATGCCGATAGTCCGGCATGACCATAGGCCCCAAATCGTTCGCAGCACTACGGGGGCCTTCAAACAAAAAATCGAGTTCCCGCGGACAACAATCGAGCAATAAAGCGACATCATTGAGAATAGAGCCGCGCGGGATCAAACGAGAGTGACTTGCGGCGCGCAGACTGCTTTGCACAAAATCGCTTTCCGCACACACAACGGCGGGCTCGCCCTCATCCCAAATAGACCAGAAATCAGTTTTTTGATGAGCGTTGCGCGCCGTGTCAGTCACCCTTTGACTTTCCCCGATTAGACTGCGTCACCTCTTTCGACACAGTTTGCTCGACTAGCGAGCGCGCCTCGCAGCTCTTTCAAACATGGAAGCGGCTAAAGGGAAAGTAAATAATTTACTAACGGGTGCGGATCGCCGCAAAAATCTTCATTTGCTGGGATTTGGTGAAGGCTGACCCCGCGACGATGCAAGCTTCAGCAGCTCATCGTCTAACTGGAAAGTTATATGGCTCTCACCCAAAAACGCGGCGGAGAATTTCGCTCGTCCGTTTCGCGGGGTTGGCGCGGATCGCGGCCTCTTCCTCTCCGATATAATGGAAGACCCCGTCTAGACCAAATTCAACGCCGTGGCGAACGAGATCGCTTTTGAGGTCTGTGCCGCCCGTAACCAGACCTAACGGCACTTGACGTTCAACTTGGTCGACTAAACGGAGCGCGCCCGTATCGGCGAGAGCGTTTTGCATAATAGGCGTGAAGAGTTGGGTGAGGCTATCCGTAGTGCGGCCTTGCAAATAATCCGTCGCGGCTGTCTCTGGACCCCGTAAAATCGCAAACGCATCTTGGATCGTGAGGTTGCGAACCGCATCGACAAAGATGTCTTTGGCTACGGGCACCGCGGCTTCGGCGCCGCGGTTTAATTGCTGCTGAAGTTCAACAAGAAGCCCGTCCGCCCCAATTGGCGCCAGCACGCTTTGGACATCTTGCAACGCTTTTGGCAGCGGGATTCGCACGGTTGGATCCCCCAGGAAACCATCCAAACGACCCAAGTTCAAAAGGGCCGATCCAATACCATTATCAAGTGCCGCTTTTAGCCCCAGCGTGACCTCTGCTGCGCTAAGCCCCGTTCCACCTGATCCGCCCATGATACCCTCCAGAACAGTCGGGTCCAAGGTTTCGCAGGCCGCTAGAGGCAAAGCGGCAAGGCTGACAATAACGTGGCGACGTGAGGGCATAGCGTGTCCTTAAAATCCGGTTTGAGACAATTCTATATCACAGATTTCAAGATAGAAGGGAGCCTTCATTTTAGACCGTCTTGCGGTCTTGGAACGCGGGTGGCCGTTTTTCTAAAAAGGCTCTCACCCCTTCTTCACAATCAGGCTCTTGGAACATACGGGTTAAGTGCGCGCTCTCTGCCATATGCGCCGCAAAGGGTGAGGCCTCACCCAGCATGACAGCGCGTAAAAGCTGTTTGTTCAAAGCGACAGCTTCAGGAGAGCCATTAACGGCGATATCATTTGCTAAATCCATCGCGCGCGGCAACACGTCCTCAGCGTCGTGCAGCTCGCTAAATAGGCCGCTCGCCAGCGCGTCTTCGCTATCAATATAGGCCCCGGTGAGTGACCATTGCGTCGCTTTGGAAAAGCCCACCAGCTTTGGCAGGAAAAAACTCGCGGCCCCGTCAAACACAATACCGCGCCTGACAAAGGGAAAGGCATATTTCTTCCCCCGCGCGGCGATCCGGATATCACACGGCAAGGTCATAGTGAGGCCGACACCGACGGCGGCGCCATTAATCGCCGCGATCACCGGCACATTGATCCTTGCAATCGCGAGGTTCAGCACGCCGCCTGTATCGCGGGGAACGCCGTCAACACGTTCGACTTCGACACCATCAAGACCCGCCGATCCAAAACCGTCAGAGATATCCGCCCCCGCACAAAAGGCCCGACCTTCCCCGGTCAGTACGATAGCGCGAACGGACCTGTCCGCGCCAAGTGAATTGAAAGCCTGCAGCATGTCAGAGAACATACGCAGATTAAAACTATTCATGGCTTGGGGGCGGTTCATCGTCAGAACCGCCACGCCGTTTTCGTGCTGCTCTACACGGATCGTCTCAAATTTGGTCATGAGGACTTCGTGAAACGATCACTCTTGAAAGGAAAGTTACGAGGTTTGTTTATCAGAGCGCTGATGGCTAGCCTGCCAAGGCCGAACTAAAGTCATTTCAAAACTTTGGCGCAACTGGATTGACTAAACCCCAAAATGCGCTTGCAAGCGTTATGACATCGCGTTCGCTTGAAGCTCGATGCATGTCAGCATCAGCAATATGCCCCAGCCCATCAAGTAGAGCTTGTCTGTCATCTAAAGTCTGTAATCGTACTAATAAGGGCACAAGAGCGGAGTCGAAATCCTCACGTAGGGTAAGCTCGCGCGCACGGTGGACATTTCGCTCATACCAGAGACGCAACGATGCGGCCGGTAACGCGCCTTCCCCGGGCTCCAACCGATCCTGAAGCTGGGTTACGGCTTGTTCAAACGCCTCAATCTCGACATCAAGTACCCTGCCGTCAGCCAACATCATCACCATCAACAACATTAAGACATCTTCCCAGAGTGAGCTGGTCATGACTGAACTTCCTGAAGACTATCTACGTTAGGCATGACGTCCGTTCTTAGGCACCCCGCACAAACGAAGTGTTAAGACATTCAAATGAACTCACTTTTGGCAAAGAAGTGAAGATTATTTGCAGTGCACAGTTTTCAATCCTACTGAGAGATTTCGAAAGCTGCGCGCCAGCGTTCGAGGCGTTGGAGAATGGCCGCCTCTCGACCTTCGCCACGTGGTTCGTAGAGGCGCGAGCGTTCCAGGCCGTCTGGCCAATGGCCTTGGCCACTAAAGCCCCCGTCAGCATTGTGATCATATTCATAGCCTTCACCGTAACCGAGATCCTTCATAAGCTGTGTGGGTGCGTTCACGGATTGAGCGGGCGGCGAGACGTGACCCGTTTGTTTGGCCAAACGGAGCGCCGCTTTCCAGCCCGCATAGACGGCATTGCTTTTCACAGCGGTCGCGCACGTCACCACCGCATGAGCCAGCGCCAACTCCCCTTCGGGCGAGCCCAGCCGTTCATAAGTCCGCGCCGCTTCCCCCGCCACCAATAGCGCTAGGGGATCAGCTGCCCCCACATCTTCGCTCGCAAAGCGGACGATCCGTCGGGCAATATAGCGCGGGTCTTCCCCGCCATCGATCATCCGAGCCAGCCAGTAGAGCGCCGCATCCACATCAGAGCCCCGCATCGCCTTATGCAGCGCACTGATCAGATTATAATGCGCCTCGCCCGATTTATCATAGGCCGGCGCGCGACGCCGCAGACGATTAGCGACAGCTGACGCATCTAAGGCCTTTGTCTCGCCACTCAGGCTTTCAATAAGACCGAGCAAATAACGTCCATCACCGCCGCTACTATCAATCAGCGCCGTCCGCCCGTCCTCCGTCAACGGTAATTCCCCCAACGCCTCTTCCGCGCGCGCCATCAAGGCGGCCATAGCCTCTTCGCCTAAAGCGTTCAGCACAAACACCTGCGCGCGGGATAACAACGCCCCGTTCAGCTCAAAGCTCGGATTTTCCGTTGTCGCGCCGATCAGGACGACCGTGCCGTCTTCCATCACGGGGAGGAACGCATCCTGCTGCGCGCGATTAAAGCGGTGAATTTCATCAATGAAGAGGACAGTGCCAGGACGCTCTTTCGCGCGCGCGAAGACCTTACGCAATTCTGCCACACCAGAGCTGATCGCAGAGAGTGCCTCAAACGCACGCCGACTCTCACGCGCCAAAATCCGCGCCAGCGTCGTCTTGCCCGTGCCCGGCGGCCCCCAAAGGATGAGCGATTGCAGATCGCCTGTTTCGAGCATGCGCGACAGCGGCGCACCCTCCCCCGTCAGGTGATCCTGCCCCACGACATCCGCCAAAGTCTGCGGGCGCAACCGTTCCGCCAAAGGCACACGGTCCGGTGCAGCATGATCAAACAGAGACGACATTCCCGTCCCCTAACGCAGTCAGGTCGGCGGCGTCCATCGCCGCGCCTCACGCGCGCGTGATAATCTGTGATTGGATTAAATAGACCGATCGGTCCATATATAAATCATGCCAGATCATTGGCACCAACAACCAACCGACGGAACACACCAAAACCCAAAGAGACAGACCCCAAACCGGCCATCTAGAAAGACAAACCCATGACCAACTTTGCCCCCCACACAATTGACTCCGCTCCTGCCAAGTCCAAGCCCCTGCTCGAAGGGGCACAGAAATCGCTCGGCTTTGTGCCGAACCTGTTCGGTGTCTTCGCCGAAAGCCCCTCCCTCCTCGAAGCTTACACAACGCTCGGCGGTTTGGTGGACGGCTCGTCCTTTTCAGCGACCGAAGCGCAAATCGTGCTGATGACGAATAACCGCCTGAATGGCTGTGACTATTGTATGGCCGCCCATACGGTGATCAGCGAAGGCGCGGGTATTGATGGCGACATTATCGAAGCCCTGCGCGATGGCTCCGCCCTGGACGATCCCAAGCTCGAAGCGCTGCGTCAGTTCGCCATCGTCGTGAATGAGAGCCGCGGCTGGCCGACGGACGCGCAACTGCAAGCCTTCTTTGCGGCGGGTTATAACGCGCAATCCGTGCTGGACGTGATCCTGGCGACGGCCTTCAAAGTGCTGTCCAACTACACCAACCATATCGCCAAAACCCCTCTCGACGCGGCGTTCCAGCCGGCCGCTTGGTCCCCTGCAGAAGCGCGCCAAGCCGCGTAGGGCCTCACCGAACCTCCCCCGTTGCTCATCGTCCCCTTAACGTGAGCAACCTGACGCCCCGCCCGCGATCTCTCTCCCGCGTGTGGGGCGTCTCTTTTTAGGCCGCGCTAATCTACGTCGCGGCTTGATTTATTTTTTCGGGCCTTATGCTTACTCGCCCGCCCAGACACACGCTTGCGCCACATCCGAAAGCTCGACGGCTTCATCTCTGCCCGCATGATCTTGATCACCTCATCTTCCGACAGCCCCGTCTGCGCCTCAATCGCATCGAACGAGGCCTGATCGTCCCACGCCAGCGCTACGATTTCGGACCGGGTGAGGGTGCCTCGGTCGGTTCGCGGCGTGGCGGGGATGAAGTCTGGGGGGAATTTGGGCATATCCTTCATACGGTTGATTCAGGGGCTGCGATCCTGACTGGCAAGCCAACAGTAGGCATGCGAGACCGTCCCTGTCGTGACTGCGCAAGACCCTACTATCCGTCGCATAGTTTTCTGGTTTCCGCTGGCTGTCTTCTCGCTTCTTGTCGTTTTCAGTCTCATCAATCCCGACACTTTTTTGAATACAGCCACGCAACTGAACGATGGGGTCCTTCGCCTTTTCTCAAATGGCTACGCTTACGCCGCATTTTTGTTCGTCGTTACTTGTGTGTGGGCGGCCCTTTCGCCGCTTGGAAAAATTCGCATCGGCGGTGAAAGTGCAACACCGCTAATTAGCCGCTGGAATTGGGTTGCTATTTCGCTGACAACGACGGTCGCAATTGGCATTGTTTTTTGGGGAACGGCAGAGCCTTTATATCATTTGACCCCACCCGACAGCACAGGGATCGAGGCTGATACGTCAGAAGCACGGCATTTCTCATTAGCCTCTATGTATCTGCATTGGAGCTATACGCCCTACGCCATTTATACCATTCCGGGCCTGACCTTTGCGCTCGTTTATTATAATCTCAAAGCGCCCTTCTCTCTATCATCCCCTTTGACCGTCATCACGGGACGAGCCGTTCCTGAGCGAACCTCACAGATTATCGATGCTTTGGCCTTGCTGGCTCTCTTGCTCGGTCTGGCGTCAAGTCTCGGGACTGGCATCATCTCAATCTCCGGCGGAATCAGCCGATTGACGGATATCCCCACAGGGCCGCTCTTATCCTCTGTGATTGCCATCGCCATTATCGCCGCCTTTTTTCTCTCCTCCGCCTCCGGGCTTCACAAAGGCATCCGGATTTTATCGGACATCAACACCAAAATTTTCTTCGCCATTATTGCTTTCATATTTCTGACGGGGCCGACACTCGCTATTATGAAGCTCGGCGCGAACTCACTGCTGCAATATGTCCAGACCTTCGTGCCGCGTTCGCTTGCCTTGGAGCCGTTTGACGACCGGACGTGGCTGAATGATTGGACGATTTTCTACTTTGCCAATTGGATGGCGTGGGCGCCGTTGGCGGGGCTGTTTTTAGGACGCATCGCGAAAGGCTATCGCGTCCGGGACTATATTCTGGTCAACTTGATCCTGCCCGCCACCTTCTCCCTGATCTGGATGACCTTGTTTGGCGGGCTGACGCTCACAATTGAAGCCGGGCAGCCAGGATTGTTAGGGGCGGTTCTTGAAACCCAAGGCCCAGAACATGTGCTCTATCGCGTCCTAGATTTCCTCCCGCTAACCCTGTTTCTCGCCGCTATCATCGTGCTGACCTCATTCATCTCTTATGTGACGGCCGCTGACTCTAATCTCGTCGTGATCGCCAATCTTTGCCATGCAGGCGACAATCCGCCACCGAGCCAAGCCGACGCCAACACGGCGGAGTCATCGCTTTTCCATTTGAAATTTATTTGGGCTATTGCGGTCGGCCTCGCGGCTACCATTATGACCATCCTGTCGGGCGTCGATGGAATCAGAATGCTATCGAACCTCGGCGGCCTCCCCGCCCTCTTCATCATCGTGACGTTCAACGTCGTCCTGATTATTCTCGGAACAGTGAAGATAGATAGCTTGCGGATAGACTAGGGGCGGGACCGCCGAAAAAGCGTCTCCTTAGTAGACGCGTTTTTTCGGCTCAATGTAGCTAATCCCATCCGTCATCGTGTAATCGTGCACGGGGCGGAAATCGATGGCAACTTTGTCTTGGGTGCTGGGGCCGAACCAGGCGAGCGTGTGCATCATCCAATTGGCGTCGTCGCGATCGGGATAATCCTCATGCGCGTGGGCGCCGCGGCTTTCCTTACGGTTGTTCGCCGATGCAATCGTCACGGCGGCTTGCGCCATCAGATTGTCGAGCTCCAACGTTTCCATCAGGTCGGTGTTCCAGACCATGGTCTTATCCGCGACAGAGACATTCGCCATCTGATCGACGAGAGTGTTCACCTTATCGACGCCTTCGGCGAGGCTTTCCTCCGTCCGGAAGACGGCGCAGTGATCTTGCATGGCGCGCTGTAGCTTCAGGCGCAGTTCCGCCGTGCCCGTGCCGCCATCCGCGTTACGGAAACGTTCTAGCCGCGCGAGGCTTTCCGCGCCCGCATCGTCAGCCAGTGGCGCTTTGTCCGCACCTGGTGTCAGGACTTCGCCACAGCGCAGACCCGCCGCGCGGCCAAACACGACCAGATCGATCAGCGAGTTGGACCCCAGACGGTTCGCGCCGTGAACGGACACGCACGCCGCTTCACCAACAGCCATCAGGCCGGGCACAACGCTGTCCGGATCGCCGTCTTTGAGTGTGACGACTTCGCCGTGATAATTGGTCGGAATGCCGCCCATATTATAGTGGCAAGTCGGCAGGACCGGGATCGGCTCTTTGGTCACGTCCACGCCGGCGAAAATCTTCGCAGTCTCGGAAATCCCGGGCAGGCGCTCGGCCAGAACGGCTGGATCGAGGTGATCGAGGTGCAGGAAGATGTGATCCTTGTTCGGGCCGACGCCGCGACCTTCGCGGATTTCAATCGTCATCGCGCGGGAGACAACATCGCGGCTGGCGAGGTCTTTGGCCGACGGGGCGTAGCGCTCCATAAAACGTTCGCCTTCACTGTTGGTGAGGTAACCGCCCTCGCCGCGGGACCCTTCCGTGATCAAGCAGCCTGCGCCGTAAATGCCGGTCGGATGGAATTGGATGAACTCCATGTCCTGCAGCGGCAGGCCCGCACGCAGGACCATCGCATTGCCGTCACCCGTGCAGGTATGCGCGGACGTCGCGCTGAAGAACACGCGACCATAGCCACCTGTTGCGAGGATAACCGTCTGTGCTTTGAAGCGGTGCAACGTGCCGTCGTCGAGCTTCCAGGCTGTGATACCGCGGCACTTGCCCTCTTCCATGATCAGGTCGAGCGCGAAATATTCGATGAAGAATTCTGTCTGGTGACGCAGGGATTGGCCATAGAGCGTATGCAGCATGGCGTGGCCAGTCCGGTCGGCGGCGGCGCAGGTGCGCTGCGCTTCGGGGCCTTGGCCCATATTCTGCATCATCCCGCCAAAGGGACGCTGATAAATTTTGCCTTCATCGGTCCGCGAAAAGGGCATGCCCCAATGCTCGAGCTCATAAACGGCATCAGGCGCATTGCGGCAGAGATATTCGATACTGTCCTGATCGCCGAGCCAGTCTGAGCCTTTGACCGTGTCATACATGTGCCAACGCCAATCGTCTGGGCTCATATTGCCGAGGCTGGCTGCGATGCCGCCTTGAGCCGCGACTGTGTGCGAGCGCGTTGGGAAGACTTTGGACACACAGGCCGTCTTGAGGCCCTGCTGCGCCGCGCCGAGCGCTGCGCGAAGGCCAGAGCCACCCGCGCCTACCACAACGACGTCATATTCGTGATCTACCCACTCGGTCATATCTTTATCCTACTGCCCGTTTGGCGTCTTACTGTTTCCTGGCTGCTACGCCGGATTAAAAGAAGGTTGGCAGGATGAGGCCCACCGCGCAACATAACCACAAAATGAGCGCCACAGCCTTGTTCTTCAACAGGCCGAAACGCCGCAGACCGCCGCTGAAATAATCCATGATCACTTCGTCCATTTCCAGCTTGCAGTACCACAGCGCCGCCGTGAGAAAGGCAAGCATACCGATCGCCCCCAGCGGGCTTGAAAGCCACGCAAGGACACCGTCAGGCCCTGTTTGAATGGCAGAAAGCGCGCTCCATACTGCGAAAGGCAGGCCAATGATGACGCCCCACCCTGTCCAGCTATGAATTTTGTGGTGCGTTGTCCCGCGATGTTTCGTTGTCGCGCTCATTATGC
>CAWUKE010000046.1:0-13068 GCA_963922935.1 uncultured Alphaproteobacteria bacterium
CGCTTATGCCCGACCGCGATGCTATATTATGCAAGAAATTGTGGAGGTTTTTTGCGCAGCCTCGCCGGACGTTTTGTTCTGACCGCTCTCCTTTGGCTGATCGCAACGCCCGTGACATGGGCGCAAGACGCGACAAAGACCGTCATTGTCGGCGGCTATATCAACGAAATCCACCACGTGGATCTGCGCACTCACAGCTATCCGGGCGATCTCTATATCTGGTTCCGCTGGGATGAGGCCGAGGACGCGCCGCATGAGGGGTTCGAATTTATGAACCTCTACGACCCCGAAGCGCACATTGAGAGCGTGGGTTATGACGAACCGCAAGTCATGGAAAGCAACGGGCAGCTCTATAACTATATCCGGCATCAGGGCGCGTTTAGCGCGGCCATGAACCTGACGAAATATCCCTTTGATAGCCACACCTTACGCTTCATTATCGAAGACGCGGAATATGGGACGGAAAGCCTCAACTATGTGGCCGATGCGGAAAGCGTGACTATTAATGATGAGGTCAGCTTGCCCGGCTATCGCATCGGCACGCCACGGCTTGTCATTGTCGATAAAAGCTATCCCACCACCTTTGGCGATCTGAACAATCCCGAAACGGGCGCTTATTCGCGCGCTATTTTTGAAGTGCCGATTACGCGACCTTGGCAATTCGGGGTCTTTAAGCTCTTCCTGCCGGTGCTTATCGTCTTAATGTGTTCTGGCCTCGCTCTGTTCATCGACCCGACCCATACGGAAGGGCGGATCGGCCTGACGATCACCGCGCTTTTGACGCTTGTTGCTATGCAGATCACAACGGCGGGCAGCCTGCCGGAGGTCGGCTATCTGACCCTGCTCGATATGGCTTACCTGCTGTCTTACGCCTATATCTTGGTCATTATGGCCCGTGTGGCGCGGGGATCGTGGATTGATAGTGAGGCCGAGATGGCGCAATCCGCGCGCGGGGATAAACGCCTGTTGTTTTGGGCGACACTCGCCTATGTCGCAGCCCTTGGGCTAACGACCTTTATCTGGCTATCCCGGGACTTGCCGGAAATTTATTAAGAGCCTTAGCAGCGGCTTTCCGGCAATTGGATCGTCTGGCCAATTTTGATGGCAAAATCAGCGCCAATCCCGTTCGCGCTCGTGATCGCGTCTAAACCCACGCAGCGGGACCGGGCCAGCGAATAGACCGTGTCTTTGTCTTGAACAATGTAAGCCGTTCCTGTGATCGCTGTTGGGGCCGCCATTTCAATAGGCGTGCTCGCCAAGGTCGGATCGGCCATCACAACATTCTGGGCGTAGTCATAGATGACAGGCTGCGGCCCTGAGGGGATCGCCGCCTGAATAGCGGGCGCTTCGGTCGCAACGCTTTGCGGATGCAGGATTTGCGGCGCCATAGGCATGGCGGGGGCAATGGCAGGCACAGCCTCTTCCTCTTGCTGGGCCATCATAGCCGCATAGCCAGGCGTGCCGTCCATCGTCGCCGCATCAAAGGCTTGCTCTGTTTCTGACACGATAGGGTAAGTCTGTGGCGCCGTATATGGCGCTGGCGTCGTTGTCGCGTAGATCACAGGTTCGCTTTGCGAGCTCATCATCGGGGAAGATGCCATCTGCGTTGCCGCAACAGTGTTGGCGACTTCAATGTCACTTTGCGCCATCTGTGTGGGCGCACCTTGCGGATTATATTTGCTACTGAACTGATAATTCGGATTTTCTTGCGCTGTCGCGCAACCCATCAGCAAGGCAGCGGTCGAAACAAGGATCAGAGTTTGGCGCGCGGACATAGTAGCGCTCCTTTTTTGAGACTATTCTGGGGAAATATGGGCAAACAGAGTCAATTTTCGGTTAAGAAAGACCCCTTTGCGCTGGGGCTTTAAAACGCTATTGGGGCAAAAATTTAGCCCAATAAGAGGACTGTATGAGCATCACGATTAAGCCGTTTGAATATAAGGACGGCAAAACGACCTGCATTGGGCAAGTCGCTTGGGATGACAGCTATGCCAGCCCCAAGCCCGGGATCATCATCAATCACGCGTGGGGCGGGCTAGATAGCTTTGCCCAAGATAAAGCCATTCAGATGGCCGCCAATGGCTATGTCGGCGTGTGCCTGGATAATTATGGCGATGGGGCGCTGCCGGAAACGATCGAAGAAAAGTCCGGTTTCATGATGCCGCTGAAAGACGATCGGAAAGCGCTGCTCAAACGCTTAAAGGCGGGCTATAAAGCCGCTGGCGCGCTTGAAATGGTCGACGCCGACGCGCTGGCCGCGATGGGCTTTTGCTTTGGCGGGCTCTGCACGCTGGATATGGCCCGCGCCGGGCTCGATCTAAAGGCCGCGATCTCCTATCACGGTCTGCTCGACGCGCCGGACCTACCCAAGAAAAAGATCAAAGCCGATGTTCTGATCTGTCACGGTTATGACGATCCGATGGCGAACCCGGATAGTCTGCGGGCTATCCAAGACGAGATGGTCGCGGCAGGTTGCGATTGGACCGTGATGAGCTTTGGTAACACCAAACACGCCTTCATGGTCCCTGAAGCCGACAACCCTGATATGGGCCTGAAATATAATAAAAGCGCGGCCGACCAAAGCTGGGCGGCGACGCTCGACCTCTTACGCAAGCACTTCGGGTTGCACGGGACGGAGTCTGCCTAATCGCCCGCCGGACCGAAATTGAGAGCGGGGGCGAAGACAAGGCCCCCGACATCACCGTTATTCGTGACACAGAGGCGCTCGAAGCCTTCTGTGACGCGGCGAGCGCGCATGACTTCATCTGTGTTGACACAGAGTTTATGCGCGAAAGCACCTTTTACTCAGTCCTCTGCCTCATTCAGATCAGCACCGCTGATGATGAAGCGATCGTTGATCCACTGTCAGATGATCTCGACCTCTCACCTTTCATTCACTTGCTGATGGATAATCAGCTTGTGAAGGTCATGCACGCCGCCCGGCAGGATATGGAAATCTTCTACGAGCTTTGCGACAAGCAAGTGCCCGGTCCGATCTTTGACACGCAAATCGCGGCCATGGCTGCCGGGTTTGGGGACTCGATCGGTTATTCCGG
Organism: uncultured Alphaproteobacteria bacterium; assembly: GCA_963922935.1. Lineage (GTDB taxonomy): Bacteria > Pseudomonadota > Alphaproteobacteria > Caulobacterales > Maricaulaceae > Litorimonas. The sequence goes on from CAWUKE010000046.1 coordinate 3,057, forward strand.
TCTTGTGAAAGGGCGTCTTGGCATCACGCTCGACAAAGGGGCGCGGTTCACAGATTGGTCGCGTCGGCCGCTCTCAGCCAAACAGCTTGCTTACGCGCTGGCCGACGTGACCCATTTGCGCGACCTCTTCCCGCCTCTGGTCGATGAATTGGAAGCCGCCGGCCGCCTCTCCTGGGTGATGGAAGAGATGCAGCCCATGAGCGATGAGACGCTCTATGATTTCGATCCAGAAGACGCCTGGCAGCGCCTGAAAATTCGTAATCCTGAGAAGCCTTATCTCGCTGTCTTACGCGCCGCCGCCGCATGGCGGGAACGCGAAGCCATTGCCCGCGACATTCCCCGCCGCCGCGTTCTAAAAGATGACGGGCTTTATGATCTGGCCACGCAGAAACCCCGAACGATTGAGGCGATGGGCAAGTTGCGCGGTATCCCCCGCGGTTTTGAGCGGTCCAAATCCGCCAAAGTCCTACTCGACGATATCAACAGGGCGCTGGACAATGTTGATGACTATGCGCCGGAAATAGAAAAGTCCAAGCCTATGCCACCCAATCTGGGCCCGCGGATTGAAATGTTAAAGACACTGCTGCGGCTCCGTACAGAGGTGCAGGGAATTGCGCCCCGTCTCGTCGCAGGCGCGCGGGATATCGATAAAATCGCGGCCTTTGGTGAAGAGGCGAATGTCCCTGCCCTGAAAGGATGGCGACGGGAAGTCTTTGGCGAAGATGCGCTCGCCTTGCTACGCGGTGAAATCGGCCTGCGCCTTGACGGCAATCATGTCATTGCAGAACGGCTTTAACCGCCGATCATGCCCGACCCTATCCCGGTCCTTTTCGAAGATGACGATCTGCTCTTCATCGATAAACCGTCGGGTCTGCTCTCCGTGCCCGGTAAGACGGAGCCTGATTGTGTTGAGGCTCGTCTGAGAGCGTTTAATCCTAACATCCTCACCGTTCACCGCCTCGACATGGCGACGTCAGGCGTGATGGTGTTTGCCAAAAATAAGGCGGCCCAACGTCACCTTGGTCTGCAATTTGAACGCCGCCACGCGGGCAAACGGTATGAGGCTATCGTCTGGGGTGAGGGTCTGGACGATGAAGGCGTCATCGATCTGCCTCTTCGCGCCGATTGGCCGAACCGCCCCCGGCAAATGGTTTGTCATGAACAGGGCAAGCCAAGCCTCACCGAATGGCAGGTGATGGAACGCCTGCCCGGCCGTACCCGCCTCAATCTCATCCCGCGCACAGGCCGTAGCCATCAGCTCCGCGTTCACCTCCTCAGCCTCGGCCATCCCATTTTGGGCGATAAGCTCTACGCGACGGGCGAGGCTCTGGCGGCCAGTGATCGCTTGCTTCTCCATGCGGCGGAATTGAGCTTGTTTAAACCGACTGGGGGCGAGCGTGTTACGGTGATGTCGCCTGTGCCGTTTTAGGACGTGCGCTTGGCATCTCTGTGCCGCAAAATAGCCCGCCTTTTCCCCTTGAAAGCGCCCCCCAAATCTCCCTAACGTTCGCTAGCACAAAAGGGAAACACCAGACGAATTTATGGCCTCAGCCGCGCGAAAATCCTCTGACGATTTGCTATCCAAAATCCCGGCGAAAGATACGTCCGGCTATTCGGCCAAGGACATCCAAGTCCTGGAAGGGTTAGAGCCCGTCCGCCTGCGCCCCGGCATGTATATTGGCGGGACAGATGACCGTGCGCTGCACCATCTCTTCGCCGAAGTCATCGACAATGCCATGGACGAAGCCGTGGCGGGTCATGCCACGCGCATCGAAGTCGAACTGGACGCAGAAGGCTATTTGTCTGTGACGGATAATGGCCGCGGTATCCCGATCGACAAGCACCCCAAATATAAAAGCAAATCCGCCCTCGAAGTTATTATGACAGAGCTGCACTCCGGCGGGAAGTTCAGCGACGGCGCTTATGAAACGTCCGGCGGTCTGCACGGCGTGGGCGTGTCCGTCGTCAACGCTCTCTCCGATCATCTCATCGTCGACGTCGCGAAAAACCGCGAGCTTTACCGCATGGAGTTTTCGCGCGGTAAGCCAAAAGGAAAACTCAAAAAAGTCGGCGCGGCCCCAAACCGCCGCGGCACGACGGTACGCTTCCACCCTGATCCGGATATTTTCGGCAAGACCGCCCATTTCCGCGCGCCGCGCTTGTTCCAAATGGCGCGGGCCAAGGCCTATCTCCAGCCGGGTGTGGAAATCCGGTGGAAGTGTGATCCGAAGAAAATTAAGGAAGGCGGCGTGACACCGACGGAAGCGGTCTTTTACTTCCCGGATGGCCTGAAAGATTATCTGTCAGAGACCATCGGCAAGAAAAGCACGCTGACCGAAATCTTTGCCGGACGTTCCAAAAAAACGGACGGTCATGGCCGCGTCGAATGGGCCGTCACCTGGAGTCCAGAGGGCTATGGCGAGGCGGACAGCTTTGTGCGCTCTTACTGCAATACCGTGCCGACCCCCGGAGGCGGCACGCATGAACAAGGCCTTCGTGCGGCGATCACGAAAGGCCTCCGCGCTCACGCTGAGCTGACAGGCATGGGCAAGAAGATGAGCCATGTGACCCCGGATGATGTGATGTTCGGCGCGGGCGCGCTGGTCTCCGCCTTTATCAAACAGCCCGAATTCCAAGGCCAAACCAAAGACCGTTTGTCCAATTCTGAAGCGGCGCGCCTCGTCGAACAGGCGGTGCGCGATCCGTTTGATCACTTCCTCGGTACACGCCCCAAGCAAGCGGCGAAGCTCCTCGAATGGGCGATTGAGCGCGCGGATGAACGTCTCCGTCGTCGCAAAGCCCGCGATGTGAAGCGCAAGTCGGCGACCAAAAAACTCCGCCTGCCCGGCAAGCTCGCCGACTGCTCCAAGAAAGATCGCAGCGATACCGAACTCTTCATCGTTGAGGGCGACTCGGCGGGCGGCTCGGCCAAGCAAGCGCGCAACCGCGAAACGCAAGCGATCCTACCCCTAAAAGGCAAGATCCTGAATGTGGAAAGCGCGACGCAGGCGAAGATCCAAGCCAATAGCGAAATCAACGATCTTTGTACCGCGCTCGGCATTGGTCTCGGCAAGCGCTTTGATCTGGATGATCTGCGCTATGAGCGCGTCATCATCATGACCGACGCCGATGTGGACGGGGCGCATATTGCGGCGCTGCTGATCACCTTCTTCTACCGCATGACGCCAGGCCTGATCGAGGCGGGCCGCCTCTATATGGCCATGCCGCCGCTTTATAAGATGAGCGCAGGCGGCAAGACGGTCTATGCGCTGGATGATCTGCAACGCGCCGAATTGATGGAGACAGAGTTCAAGGGCCGCACCAAAGTTGAGATTGGCCGCTTTAAAGGCCTCGGCGAAATGAACCCCGGCCAGCTCAAAGCCACCACGATGGACCCGACCAGCCGGACCCTCGCGCGCGTCGTAATTGATGAGGAAGATACGGTGACGACGGAAAGCCTCATCAACACGCTGATGGGCAAAAAGGCGGAGCTGCGCTTTGAATATATCCAAGAGAACGCGGCGTTTGCGGAGGTTGAGGTTTAGGGAGAGCCCGTTTCCCCCAACAAAAAACCCGCCTCAAAGGGCGGGTTTCTTTTTGATGGGTCGCGAGGCGCTTTAGGCGGCTTCAGTCGCGGCTTTACCGGCGGCGATCGCTTTTTTCAGCTTCTTGGCTTTATCCGTAAGCTTGTGGTTCTTCGTGCCGAGCAGGAAGCCGTCAAGGCCGCCTTTAAAGTCCACAGTGCGGAGTGTCTTCGCCGCGATGCGCATTTTATAGTCTTGACCAAGAACGTCAGAGCGGAGCGTGACGTTACAGAGGTTCACTTCAAAACGGCGCTTCGTTTTGATGTTGGAGTGGGACACGTTGTGGCCGCTCATCGGGCCCGTGCCGAGTAGGTCGCAAGTGCGTGACATGGCGTTGCCTTATCCTTTGGGTGCGGGTTCGCGAGGTGCTGTGGCCGCAATGAAAAGGCCCACACGAGGGTGGGCGAAACTCTGGCGCGCCCATTAGGCGCTGACTCGCAAGGCGTCAAGCCTTGCCATCATTGTGATGACAGAGCGCTAGAAATGTTATGAACCTCTCCAAACCGCAATGCGCGGTTCATGGCACAGAGAGCTTTCATACCCTATAGCGCGCTTATGAAGCCCCTTTTTATCTCTGCCATGGCCGCGCTCTCCCTGGCCTATCCGGCGGTCGCGCAAAATGCGCCGCCCTCTGTCGCGGCGATCAACCTGATTGATGAAGCGCCCAATATGGCCGTGCTGAACGCGCAGACCTATCCCGAAAATGCGCCATATGTTGTGCCGCCGGCCCCAGACGGTGCGGTGCAGTTCGCTTTCAACATGAAAGGCTATGTCTTTGGCTTTCGCGTCGTGCGGGCCAATTTTATGGGCTATGCGGGCGATGAAGGTTACGCAGCCTACACGGATGTACGCACGTCAGGCCTCGGGGCGCTATTAAAGAAGATGGAAATCTGGGCCGTGACGCGCGGTCAGGTGAGTGCGGAAGGCGATCTGCGCCCGCTGTTCCACGTTCAACAAAATACGGACAAAAAGAATCGCCGCGTTGAAATGAATTATGACGACGCGGCGCAGGAAATCGCGGTCGATATTCGCCCGCGCCTGGGCAGTCAGGGGGTCCCGCCGGCCACGCCAGAGCAACGCTACAGCGCTTTTGATACGGTCAGCGCGCTGCTGCATATGACGCGGCGGGACGATGCGGTCTGTTCGGGATCTGTGCCTGTTTTTGACAGTAAGCAGCACTATAATCTGCGCTTCGAGCCCGTCGGTGAGGCCAATGTAAAATATCTGGGCGGCCGCAAACCTGCCCAACATTGCCACGTCTATTACGAACCGATTGCGGGCTATGATCCTGAAGACTTGCCGAGCGCCGAGGAAGCGGCGACGCCCGTGAGTGTTTATTTCCGCTACTACCCAGAGGTCGACATGCATGTGCCGGTTCGTTTTACCTATAAGGTCAGCGGCTTTACAGCCGTGGTGAAAATGGCGGACTTAGTCTTTGTGACACCCGACGGCACCGTGATCACTCACGGTGATGATTAGGGGGCGATTAGGCGTAAAAAAACCCCGCACGAGGCGGGGTTTTATGCAGATCGATTTAGCCAACCTTTACGCGGCGGCTTGCTCTGCATTGGCTTTGCGCAGTGTCATATTCACCAGGCGCTGCCAGTTTGACAAGCTGACCAGATGCGCGTTGGCGACAGCGATCATGCCGCGATCATTGAGTGACTTCACGGTTTCAGCATCCAGATTGCGGAGCTTTTCTTCGGAAACGGCAAAATAGTCAGCGATCTTTTGCTGCGGGGCGACAGACCCATCGGCGTTGCGACCTTGGAAATTCATGGTCTTCGGCTCAAACAGGTCGAGCTTCTTGAATTCTTCGACCATGGCTTGTGTGGCCTGACGATCGCGCTCGAAATCTTGCAGGAACTGGAAGGCTTCAGTGGTAAAGTCCGACGTCTCTTCACCGTTAAAGAAAGGCTGCTGCGGGTCCTTTGTGACAACACAGTCGGCCGCTTCATCGACACAAACCACAAAGCGGTCGCTTTGCTTGTCATTGGCCAGCACGAACGGATAGCGGCGCGCAAAAGCGGGCATGTAGAAATCTTGATTATACTGACCGTCTTCCACGAAGAGGTTCTCTTCCTGACGGATGCCCATAACGGCGAGAGGCGTTTTATCATCGCCTGCAAAGATGATCGGATAGCTAGACGCCGCAACACCGAATTCTGGCGCTGTCAGCGGCAGGAAGTGCTGCTTGGCCATGAATTCAAAGGGCTTTTCAACCGCAGAGACGCCATGATCTTTATGTTGTGCGCGGTTCAACGGAACGGGCTTCTCATAGAACATGACGTTGCCGGATACAGAGATTTGCTGCTCTTCAGCCATGGGACCCTCTTAAGAATGGGGAGATGATTAAGGCGGGTCGACCTGTCCCCGATTGTTTATCTGGGCCGTACACGCATATCGAATTGAAGGCGCGCCATAGCCGATGGCCGGAAGCCCTTCAACTACCGTATTCAGCGCAGCCGCGTGCCAAAATCTGGTTCCGCTATGATAATCTTTAGGGACCGCAAACCCCCTTCCCAGTGAGCGCAACTTGGCCTATCTCTGCATCCATCATGACCGATACGCTCGCTCCGAATCCTCCGACGATAGAAGCCCGGATTGAAGCCGCACGAAAAATTTGCGAAGCGGCGGGTGATCGGTTTACGCCCCTGCGCGCCCACATTTATGAGCTTGTCATGCGAAACGATGGTGCGGTGAAGGCCTATGATCTGATCGATCAACTTCACCCCGATATTGGCAGCCCAAAACCCCCGACCATCTATCGCGCGCTGGAATTTCTGTCCCGCCACGGCCTGATCCACCGCGTTGAAGCTTTGAACGCTTTCATCGCTTGCACCCATCAGCATGATGGCGATTTGGCGGAATTTTTTATCTGTGAAAGCTGCGATAAGATCGAAGAACGTCACGCCCATGATCACGCGCAATGCAAGCCGGACGGATTTGCGATCAAACGCTCTGTCGTGGAACATTACGGCACCTGTGGCGATTGCCACGACGCCGCTTAAAGCCCAGGACTAATCTTGTCTTTTCAAACCACGTGGATTGGCGATAGCGCGGCCTGGGAATGTGACGAGCTCGGCCACCTCAACATGTCGTTTTATTTCGACAAGTTTGAGCAGGCTCGGATGGGTTTGTTTATCCGCCTCGGCCTGACAACGGCCTTCACCACAGGGGCTTACAGCACGATCCGTTCTCGGGACGCGCATATCAAATATATGGCCGAAGCCAGACCTGGCTCCCCCTTACGCATTGAAAGCGCGCTGCAATCGATTGATCCACTCGGCACAGCCCGTGTCGGCCACGTCATGTATCATCGCGACGGGCGGATCGCCGCAACCCTGAATGAGGTGGTCGAGCATGTCTATCTGCCCGATGACAAAGTTTTCGATTGGCCGTCTCGCCTGATGCAGCAGGCAGAAGCGCATATGGATAGATTGCCTGAGGCTGCCCTGCCCCGAAATCTATCTCTGGATTGGCCGCTGGATGCTTTATCGAAGGACGACCTTATAGCGGCTGGCGCGACGGATATTGGCGGCGGTGTCTTTTTGCCCAGCGACGCGACAGCTGACGGACATATTCCCGTCTCCAAACTGTTCCGTCGGATTACGACATCTTTGGGTTGGTTTGCAGGCGGCTGGCCAGAATTTGCGGATGAAAGCTACGCAGCCGGTGGCGGGTCCGCTGTCGTCTTAGAAATCCGGGTGCGACTGCCCCGTTTTGCGCAGGTCGGCACAGCCTATAGTCTCGTGCCTGCCGTGACGAGTGCGAGTGGCTATACCCGCACGATCATGCATAACATCGTCGATAGAGTGAGCGGCGAAAGCTTACTAACGGGCTATGCGGCGGGCGGGCTTTTTAATTTAAACACGCGTAAGCTGACTATGCCGACTGATGCACAGCTCAAAGCGCTCGACGCCGTGTCTGTCAGCGCGCTAGCGCCGCCGCCTGTATAACGGATCGCAGCGCCTCTGTCGCAAAGGCGGGTTCTTGGAACGGGAACAAATGATTGAAGTCGCGTTCAAATTCGACGGAGATGTTCGGCTGTAACTTTCGCAACTTAGCCCGTTGAGCTTTGGTGCTAACCCGTCCGCGCGCGCCGGCAAAGATAATCCGCGACGCATCCGGCAGCTTGGGAATTTGCTTGAACATGTTGTGCGCCTGCGCCGCAAAAATCGCCTGCTCCCACATTGGATCACAGGCGAGGCGCACGCGTCCGTCTGCGAGCGGTCGTGTGCCACCCTGCACATAGTCGCGTAAAATTTCGTCGGGAAAGCCTTTAAACGCGCCGCGCCCTTGATAGCGGGCAAAGGCCGCGTCCACGCTGTCAAAGACGGACTTACGCCCACCCGCTTTCTTGGCGATAGGCAGACGCATTTTCATATATTCCCGCGCAAAGGAAAAATGCGTCATCATCGCCATGGAGCGTGGCACCAAGACCGGATCAAAGCCGACATAGCCGCGAACTTTATCGCGCGTTTGGGGCAGGGACAGGATCGCACTGACAGCGCCGTAGCTATGACCCCCTAAGATGACGGGCGCTGGCACATAAAGATCGAAAAAGGTCGCAATATCGTCCGCGAAAATATGCCAGTTTTTTAGACGCTCCGGATCGGTCGGCAGCTCCGTTTGCCCATGGCCGCGCAAATCCAGCGCGACAGCATGCACGCCCAGCGGTTCCAACACGGCGCGGTAGCTCTGCGCGTTAAACCCGTTGGCATGACAAAAGACGAGCTTGAGCGGATTGGACGTCCGCCCGAAATGGATCGCAGAGAGCGACCCGTCCAGCATGTCATAAGTGCGGCGTTCCACGCGGGCCGATCCTAGCCGATCTTGATATCCAGATCGTCTTCGATAGCTTGCTTCAAAACCGGCATCAGCGTCTGGTGGCCGCGCGGCTTATTGATCGCAAAAGCGTGCAAGCTGACGGAGCGGAAGAAGGCGACGGCTTTGGCGATGGCGGCGTCGACGTCATCCACCGCCTCGTCCAGATAACCGACATCGACCGCGGCGTCCGGCGTGAACATCTCGCCATTGATAAAGGCGCGAGAGAAATAGCGCTGATTGATCCGGGGCTGGGCCAGCTCCCGGCCAAAATTATGCATGGGCAAGCCTTTGGCCGTTTCGGGCAAGCCGACTTGGAACGGACCGTTCAAGCCGATCCGGTAATCGGCGGCCAAGAACAAAAACGCGCCCAGCGCTACGATATGGCCATCACCAACCGCAATAATAGGCTTCGGCGTTTCCATCATCCGCACGGCAAAATCCGAGCCGCGCTTGACGAGTTGCACGGCCGTCTCCCCGCCGAGCATGAGTTCTTTCAGATTATATCCGGCGGAGAAAATCCCCTCTCGTCCGCGCAGGACGATGATCTTGGCGTCTTTGTCCGCGTCAATCTTATCCATGGCCGCATTGACCGCATCAAACATCAGGTTTGAAAACGCATTGGCTTTGCCGTCGTCTAAGCGGATCGTCGCAACACCGTCTTCCAACGTGTAAGTCAGCAGATCACTCATGGGGTTTCCTTTTTATCGTTATCTTGAAGCGCGAGGCGCATTTCATTCGCGAAGGCGTCTTCGCCAGCCGCGCGCGCGGCGTCAATGATGCGATTCCGTATAGTGGGGGGCTTATTTCCGCTCATCTTGCGAAAGGCTTGCAGCCTTTCGACCTTCAATCGGAAGGCGACAATGCCGTTCACCAGCCGGGCGACATAATCCGGCGCATCAGAGGGCGACCAGCCATCCGGCGTTTCAAACTGTTCGGCGACGCGCGTGAGATGCGGGACAACGTCGCTGTCTGGGAGAGCAACCAGCTTTCCTCGCGCTTGAACAGACGTATAATTCCACGTCGGGACTTGTGCGCCGGGATTGTCATAGAGATTGGCCGAGACATAGCCATGCGGGCCGGAAAAGATCGCCAGTGCGGATCCGCCCATATGATCTGCAATGGGGTTTTGACGGCTGACATGCCCCTCCAGATGGCCATCCTCTGTTACAAGCAGCGGTAAATGCGTCGCATACAGCCCGTCTACGATCAAAAGCGCAAAGGCATTTTCCGTCATAATCCGACGGGCAAAAACAGGATTAGCGTCCGTGTAATAAGGCGGAGGATAAGCCATAACCGCCCTTAGCGAGCGCGCTGCACGCAACCAAGCCGGAATTACGATCCGTCAAAAAGATCAGGGATGCGTTCGCCTGCTTCTAACGCCAATAATTGCCGCTTTAGCTCGACCCCGCCCGCATAGCCGCCCAGGCCGCCATCACTCGCGATAACACGGTGACAAGGGATCACGATCGCCAAACCATTAGACCCATTCGCCGACGCGACAGCGCGCACGGCTTTTTCATTCCCGACCGCTTTGGCAAGGTCTGCATAGCTCCACGTTTCGCCATAAGGGATAGTTTGGAGGGCCTGCCAAACGCCGA
>CAWUKE010000047.1:0-12894 GCA_963922935.1 uncultured Alphaproteobacteria bacterium
ACCAAGATGATATGATCATAGCCCATCGATTCCGTCCATGCGACGGTCTCTCTGGCATTACCGCGTGTATCTTCGGCCGCATAATCAACATCCAGACAGCAGCTCGCTTGCTCTGCTGTCAGGGCAGAGAGGTCGGCGACCTCTTCCAAGGTTAGGCTGGGATTAACGCCAGAGACGAGCAGGCGCTCCCCGCGATCATTGCGCAGCATACGCCCGGCCATTTCCAAACGCCCGCCGCCTTTGCCGGTCCAAACGACAATGCCGTCGGCTTTCGGCAGGTCTGCCGGGGGCTGCAAGGCATCGACGTGGCGCGCAAAAATGACAAAGCCCCCCAAAAAACCCGCAAGGAGGAGAAAAAGTAAGAACCCGAAAAGGCGTCGTTTGCCACCGCCGGGCTTTTTAGCTTTTCGACCCAAATGCCGTGATCGTTCGTAAGAGGCGTCCTTTTGGCGGCGTCGAATTTTCCAGGCGCGGGACGGCTTCATGCGCGCCGTCTTTCATAGGCGAGTTGACGACGGGCCGCCCAGCCTGCGGCCACGGCACAGACGGCAGCAAAGGCGATAATGAGCGCTAAAACCCAAAGCAGGTCTGATAGGCCGTCACCAATTCCCGACCAACCTAGCGTATCCCGAGCTGGGCCCAAACTGACATAGATCCAGAGCGCGAGTGCGGCGAGCGCTCCAAAGACGGCCCCTATGGCCCCGTGATAGGCGGCCCGACCCACAAAGAGCCACGCGACAAAGCTATCAGACGCACCGGCTTGCACGAGAACGTGTATAATATCGCGTTGCGCAGCCAGACCGGACCGCGTCGCAAAAATACTCACCGCTGTGGCGGCGATAAAGGTCAATACGACAAGCCCCAGCCCCAGTAGAACGAGTCGGTCAACGGTCTTTTTAAGGCGCTCGGAAAAACGGCTGTGATCATCAAGACTCACCCGTAAGCCGGCCTCCTCAAACTGGCGGGTTAGGCTTTCGACGGGAAGGCGCGTTGGCGTCTTAACGGTAATGACGCCTGGAATGGGCAGGTCTTCAGGCAGACGGGTGGAACCGAGCCAAGGTTGGATCAGCGCCTGGCTGTCTTCGCGGCTCAAGGCTTCAATCATGGCGTTCGGAACAGCACGACGCAGCAAATTGGCGGCATTCTCCATCTGCGTCTCACGCAGGGCTTCGTTAGAGACCAGAACTTGAACCGTAGAGCTTTGTGAGAGTTGTGCAGCCCAATTCGTATCCAGCCTGACCGCACCGCGCGCAAAGAGAAGCGACAGGATCGCTAATGTGGCCATAACGCCCAAGACAATCAAAAGCGCCCGGCCTTGCGCAGGCCCATTCGGCAGAAGGGGTTCTTCAGGCGGCAAAGGGCTGGTTGGTGCGGGGCTTTCTGTTAGAAGAGGGTCGCTCAAAACGCATGACCCCCTTTTGGGCTGATCGCGGGTAGGCCATCGTGTAGACGTCCATTGTCCAGATTGACAATCCGCGAAGGCATTTCTTGGATCAAAGCATGGTCATGTGTCGCAATTAAGACCGTCGTGCCCATGCGGTTCATTTCCGCGAAGAGGCGCAGCAGACGCAAGCCAATCTCTGGGTCGACATTCCCGGTGGGCTCGTCCGCGATCAATAGATCAGGCTTGGCAATCACGGCGCGGGCAATGGCGCAGCGTTGCTTCTCACCGCCTGACAGAGTTGGCGGGTAAGCGTTCATCCGGTGCCCTAAGCCGACCCACTGCAGCAGCTCTGTCACGTCGGAGATATAGCTCTCTCTTGCGCGTCCTGCGACGCGCAAAGGCAAGGACACATTGTCAAAAACGGTGAGGTGATCAATCAGGCGAAAATCCTGTAAGACAACACCAATCCGTTGGCGCAGACGCTGCATCGCGGTTGGCTTTAAGAGCGCAACATCTTCGCCGAAAAGCTGGATGAGACCGCGAGACGGCTTAAGGGCAAGGTAGCTCAGTTTCAGAAGGGTTGATTTCCCCGCCCCAGAGGGTCCCGTCAGGAAGGTGAAGCTGGCCTCTGGCAGGACAAGATCGACGCCTTTAAGGATTTCTGGACCGCGCCCATAGCGCAAAGCCACACGCTGTAACGCCAAGGTGGGCGCGGCGTCTGTATCAGGACCGAAACTTGATGGAACCATTTCCGGGGCAGACATAGCACGGTGGCTGGACATTCAAGGCGCGCTCGTCAAGGAAGAGATGAATTTAGAATCAGAGCTTTGTCGCTTGAAGGCTGAAAATCGGCATTTCGACAGAGCAAATGGGGGTTCGGTGACGGATTTGGTCATTACATGCCCAGAATGCGGAACGTCTTATAAGGCGGATCCAAAGGCGATTGGCCCAAACGGACGCACGGTACGCTGCGCGAATTGTCAGGCCACCTGGTTTGTGCCCGCGCCTGACATTATCGCTAAGACAAAAACTCCATCAGGGGAAATGAAGACCGCCGCTGCTGAAGGAGCTGGGCAGGACATGGCGGACGCGATTGCTTTGAAAGACGATTTGCAAAGTGAAGAGCCTGCGCTGGTCACACCGCTTAAGGCCCCTAAGCCAGATGGGCGGCTTCAAGCGTCGGAGATACAATCTTCCTCCAGCGATGGTGTCAAAGGGGCGGATGTGATGTTGCGGGATCAGGCGGATGCTGTGCGTCTGAAACGTCGCAAGCGCACAATTCGTTTGATCTGGATCATAACGGCCCTGCTGAGTCTCGCCGCGATCGTGACGGCCTATCTGAACCGGCAAGAGATTGTGAACAGATATCCCCAAGCGGCCAGTCTTTACCAATCGCTAGGTCTTGAGGTGAGAGAAGGCGGGCTGACGATTGATCCGCCAACAGCGAAAACGACGCTGATAGAAGGCCGCCCCGTGATACGCATCGAAGGGGCACTGCGAAACTTGTCAAAAGAGCCTGTCGATCTGCCCTTAATTGAGATGACATTGCACGACCCGTCCGGCGCAGAACGTGTGCAGTGGTTTGTCGAACCCGCTCAAACACGACTATCGGCGCAAGGACGCTTGCCGTTCGTGACAGAATATGCTGATCCGCCCAGCGATGTTATCAGCCTGCGCTATCGTTTGGTCAGTCCTTAAACTCGACTCACTCGATCGCGACACAGCCTAGTCAAAGGGTCTTTGAAATCATGACCGAGCTTTTTTCCGCCTTGCGGGATCGCGCGCAGAATACGCCACGTATCATCGATCTGTTCACACAAGACCCAGACAGGCTTGATCGTTTCGCCCATCGCGTTGGGCCTTTGCGGGCTGATTTTTCCAAGCAGCGTGTCAGTGCGGGCGATTTGGACGCGCTTCTGGCATTGGCCCATGATCGCGATCTATCGGGCTGGCGAGACCGCCTGTTTGCGGGCGCGCCGATCAATACATCGGAAAACCGCGCCGTTTTGCACACGGCTTTGCGCGGCGTTGGCGGCGGGGACTTGGCCAATGACGTGGCCGCAATGCGGGACCGGATCGCAGCCTTCGCCAAAGACATTCGCAACGCGCAAAAGTTTGATGCGATAGTACACATTGGCATTGGCGGGTCCGATTTGGGGCCACGTCTTGTCGCCGATGCATTTGCGGCCACGATCGAGCCCGCGCTCGAATTGCGCTTTGCCAATAATGTCGATGCCGCCAGTGTTAATGATGCGATTTCAGGTCTCGATCCTAAACGCACGCTAGTCATTGTCGTGTCTAAGTCCTTTGGGACGCAAGAGACGAAAATGAATGCTGAAACTGTGCGGTCTTGGCTGCAAGAGGCGGGCTGTCAGCCAAAGGATCACGTCTTGGCCGTGTCGGCTAATCGAGATCGCGCTGTCGCCTTTGGCATTGATCCAGACAATATCTTCGATTTCTGGGATTGGGTCGGCGGGCGCTACAGCGTTTGGAGCGCAGTGGGCCTGAGCCTTGCGATCGCTTTTGGACCAGAGGCGTTTGCGGAATTTCTGGACGGTGCAGCCGCGATGGATCGTCATTTCCGGGATACGGATTTTGCCGAAAACCTACCTGTTGTGATGGCGCTCATCGGCGTATGGAACCGCAATGTGCTGGATTATTCTAGCCTCGCCATCATCCCTTATGCGCGGCGCCTGCGCAAATTGCCGGCCTTCCTGCAGCAGCTGGAAATGGAAAGTAACGGCAAGAGCGCCGGTCGCGATGGATCAGCGATGGGCCTGACCTGCCCCATCCTGTGGGGCGATGAAGGCACGAACGGGCAGCACGCCTTCTTCCAATGGCTGCACCAAGGCACGCCGGGCGCGCCTGTCGATTTTGTCGCTGTCCTAAACGATGCGGAAGGTCGAGCAGAGCATCATCGCGCTCTGCTAGCAAATTGCTTTGCGCAGAGTGAGGCGCTTATGCTGGGCAAGAGTGAGGCGGTTGTCCGGACGGAAAATGCGGACCGCGGTGATCTGGACAGTCTTGCACCGCAAAAGACGTTCCCGGGAAATCGTCCGTCCACGACCATTACACTCGATTCGCTTACACCTTCAGCCGTAGGCCATCTGATTGCACTTTATGAACACAAGACCTTTGTTCAAGGCGTCATCTGGGGTGTGAATAGTTTTGACCAATGGGGTGTGGAACTGGGTAAGGTCCTCGCCAATACGATCCTGTCAGAGCTGGAAAGTGGTCAGGACGGCGATCATGACCCTTCGACAAAGGCCCTCATGGGCTTGCTTTAACCTCGCCCATTTCAGTGTCGGCATAGACTTTTAAGCGTCTGCCCCTTAGGGCGCGGCGCATGGCTAAAAAGCAAAAACCGTTCCGTCCCAAAGCGCGCCGCCCGCGCGGATTTGAAGACCGCCCAGCAGAAGTCTTGCGGGCTGAAACTCATCTCGTGGCGCAGGCCTTCGCAGTCTATGATGCGTTTGGATTTGAACCACTGCAGACGCCTGCCTTTGAATATGCGGATGCGCTGGGCAAGTTTCTGCCCGATGAGGATCGTCCGAATACAGGCGTCTTTGCGCTCCAGGATGATGACGAGCAGTGGTTGTCCCTGCGCTATGATCTAACGGCGCCGCTCGCCCGCTTTGTGGCTGAACATTACGACGCACTGCCGAAGCCTTTCCGGCGCTATCAGTCTGGGTCTGTCTTTCGGAATGAAAAGCCTGGTCCTGGGCGTTTCCGCGAATTTGTCCAATGCGACGCCGATACGGTCGGTGCGGGTGGCGCCGTGGCCGATGCAGAAATGATCATGCTGGCCGCAGAGGTAGCGCGTGCGGCGGGGCTTGAGGACAGCCAATATGCGGTGCGGGTCAATAACCGCAAATTGCTGGATGGGATTTTGGAAAGCTCTGGCGTGTCCAATACGACAGAAGGCGCGGTGCAGCGTCTGCAAGTCTTACGCTCTATCGACAAATTGGATCGTCTCGGGGAAGAGGGGGTTGAGGCCCTGCTGGGCGAAGGCCGCGAAGATGAATCTGGAGCCTATGTTGAAGGCGCGAAACTCAACGCCGCAGGCATCAAAGCGGTTATGGGTTTTACCACGGCTTCTGATGCAGACCGGACCAAAACGCTCAGCGCTTTAGAAAGCCTCGTCGGTAATTCTGACCGCGGTGGGCAAGGGGTTTCTGAGCTTCGGCAGATCGATGCCCTTTTGACGGCGACAGGGTTTGGCTCTGATCGGGTCAGTTTTGATACATCGATCGTCCGGGGTCTCGGCTATTATACGGGTCCAGTCTTTGAGCTGGAACTGCTCGCTGACATTCGGGATCGTAAAGGGCGTCCGGTTCGGATTGGCTCAATCGGCGGAGGCGGTCGTTACGATGATCTTGTTTCGCGCTTCCGGGGTCAGCCTGTGCCCGCGACGGGCTTCTCTTTCGGTGTGTCGCGCTTTGTGACGGCGCTGGAGCGGATGGAAGCGTTGCAAGCGCTGACCGAAGCGCCCGTGCTGATCACGGTTTTCGATAAAGCGCTCCTGCCAGATTACTTCAAGCTTGCTGCGAATTTGCGGTCCGAAGGTATTCGGGCAGAAGTCTTTACGGGCTCTGGCAATGTCACCAAGCAGCTAAAATATGCGGATAAACGCGGCGTACGCTTTGCCGTCCTGATGGGCGAAGACGAAGCGCAAGCGGGACAAGTGACGGTGAAAGACCTCGTCTTAGGGGCTGAAATGGCCAAGGCGATCGAGACCAATGAAGAATGGAAAAGCACGCGGCCTGCGCAAGAGACGATTTCGCGGGACGTGCTGGCCAATTACATTAAGGACGGCCTCGCAGGATAAGGTTTAAAACAGCTCAAAACCAAAAGAACCCCAGCCAAAAGAGGCGCGCGTGGGAGGGGGGAGAAAACGCGGCGCCAGGCTGGGGTCCTCGCTGGGATATCTACGCCATGCCAGAAGAAAGTGACGCTAGCGTGACAAAATGAGCCCGCTTCGATGAAATCTGCGACAGGTTGGCGCGGCCTGATCTTATCCTCCGCGCATAAAAAAACGCCCCGACACAGGGGGTCGGGGCAGTTCAAAGAGAGAGACCGGTTTCGGCCTGATTATGTCTATAGAGAAACCGCTCTGAACGGTGTCTGAATGGCGGTTTTGTCATGTTTGGCCTTGCAGCGGGACGCGTATCAGCCAAGATGTAGGCCTATGCTCGAACTCAAAGTCATCCCCGTTACTCCGTTTCAGCAAAATTGCTCGTTGCTCTACGATACTGAGACCAAAGAAGCTGTGTTTGTTGATCCGGGCGGGGAAGCGCCACGTTTGCGCGAGGCGGTGGAAGCGCTGGGTCTGACCTTAAAGGAAATCTGGCTCACCCATGGCCATTTGGATCATGCCGGGGCGGCTGATCAGCTCCGTGAAGAACTGAATATTCCGGTTATCGGTCCGCATAAGGACGATCAGTTTTGGATGGATGGGATCACCGATCAGTGGTCGCAATATGGGCACCCCGGCATGGGTCGGTCGGTCGTGCCCGACCGCTACCTAGACGATGGTGATACGCTGAGCTTGGGCGGGATCGAATTTGAGGTCATTCACACACCCGGCCATACGCCCGGCCATGTAGTCATCGCCAATCAGGACCTCAAGATTGCTTTTGTTGGTGATGTCCTCTTCGCCGGGTCGATTGGGCGCACAGATTTTCCAAAAGGCAACCATCAACAGCTGATCGACAGCATTAAGCAGAAGCTCTTCCCGTTAGGCGATGAGATGCGCTTTATTCCGGGCCATGGCCCAGCCAGTACATTTGGCCGCGAACGCCAGAGCAATCCTTATGTCGGCCAGAATGCGACCATGGGCCCAAATAGTTCAGGGCCGGGCTAGCCTAGGCGTCTACTCACTGAGGCGGAAATTGCTGCCGATCTGACTTTTGATTGTGGCATTGGTGTTAAAGCTGCGCGCAATGTTGAACAGCTCGCCTTCGACGGACATGTCAAATGCGAACGGTACGCCGAAAAGCACGTCTTTATTATTGCCTGTGAAGGCGAGCCCGACTTTGATCTCTCCGCCCAGGGGTCCATCAATTTCGGCAAAGAGGCTGTCATATTTAAAGTCTTCGAGCGCTTTTATGGCCTCCGCCGCATATTGATTGGGGATCTTCTCGATCAGGGCGTCGTCCCCGCGGTAACGGATCAGTCCGCCACCCGGCACGTCCAGACGCCCGCCTTGAACTAAAACTTCAATCCCGCGCACGATAACCGGTATGCGGCCCTCCAGGGTGCCTGTGGCTGAGAGACGCCCTTCGCCAAAGTCTTTCAGGAATTCACCGACTTCCACGCCAGAAACTCGTAGGATCACCTGATTTTCGGCGGCGCTATAATCCCACGTGAATGGATCAATCGTGATCTGCCCTTCGCCCAAGGGCCATGCCGCATCGATGACCTGCACGCCATTTTCAACCAACGCATAACGGAAGCGCCCGTCGCGTAAGGGTATGCCGGGATCAAAGAGGTCGAGTGAAAGTGTTTGATCCGGTGCCGACACGACCGGGAAGAGGGAGGTGAGCTGAACCGTCCCGCTCATGCCCGTGACGGGTCCTGGGGCAGTCCCCATAGAAATATTTTTCATCGTGATCAGACCTGATCCTGACAGCGGTGCGTCACCACCAAATCGAAGCGTGAGGTCTGCATCGATCGGTCCTTCGACCTGCGCGATCTTACCCCGCAAGGCCTGCACAAGGTCTTGGGGTTGAAGACCGCGCGGTCGAAACCGCAAATCCTTGATGGCGACATCGGCAGTTCCACGTCCGTCTTTGAGAGTGTAGGTCACATCAAAAGGTTGATCGGCGGCGCGCGGAAGATGGGTGCGCGCTTCGCCTGTAAAAGTGCCATCCGCGAAACGCAGCGCGCCAGTGGCCGGCATGACAGGCAAAGGCTGGCTGTCGGGATCGGTAATAAATTTGACCTGCCCGCCTGCATAATTCAGCGTGTAAGCTTCCGCCGTGCCAGTAGCGTCCAAAGACATATCTGTAAGGGTATAGAGGGGTGTATTCAGCGTTGAAGCGGGGGCTTTGAATTCAAACTGAGTGCGATTTTGCGCCGATAGTTCGACGGCAAGGTTGCCGGAGGACAGAGTGAGGTCCGTCCCAGGGACGGGGAAAGTTTCACTCAAGAGCTGCGCTGGACCAAAGACAATGTCCCAGTTTTGTCTGTCGCCTCTGATAATTCCGTTCAAAGTGGCAGATGCCAGGGTGATGTCCATATCGGCCGGCTCACTATCAGAAGAGGCATCCCGCACGGCGCGTACCGTCACATCGCTGAGGCCGGTCGTGACTTTTGCGCTCTGACGCGACGCGCCTGAAAAAACGGGGCCATCCGGTTTGATTGTGCCTTTGAAATCTTCCAGTCCCCATTCGGAGTCTGTGTCTAATTTATCAAATTGCAGCGGTCCGTTCGGCGTGTAGCGCACGATCGGGCGCTCGCCAGTAAGCTGTGTGAGAAGTCGCCCCCCAGCATTCAAGCCTTGAACATATCCGCCTGGAATATCGCCGTCATAATCGGCCGATCCCTGAAGCGTGAGAGCGCGCGAGCCTTCCTCGGGCCTCTCGAACGCAAAGCGTACATCAAGCGGTCCCATGCGGGCGGGCTGCCCTTCTGGTGTTCGACTGCGCCAAGTCGACCGTGTCTCAAGCCGTCCCTGCGCGCTGCGAATGCCGTCTACGCGAACGCCGTCACTTGACGCGATTGAAATCGACAGAGGAGACAGGGTTAGGGGGATAGGCTTTGAGAGCGTGGCCATCGCGCGAACCTCGTATTGCCCCGACCCGCGCTCATATTGATAGAAGGGTGCATCGGCCTCAGCCTCCAGTCCAAGTCGGGTTTCGCCTTGGGTAAGACTTAACGGGGAAAGCAGGCGTAATTCTCGCGTTTTATCCGAGGCTTTTGCGGCAATCTGTCCGGACATATCCGCACCGCTAAGTAATTTTTCAAGCGGCGCCACAAGTGTCGGCGAGAAGTTTCGCGCGACTGGGACGTCCTCTAAAGTCGCGGCAAGGGATAAGGTCTCGGCGAGAGATTGTCTCCGCTCCGCATTAACAACACGGAGGCTCTTAATTGTTGGCGTGATGCGCGCGTTCAGGCCGCTTTCTGGGTTATATGTTCCCGTCGCCGCGACCGTTTCTAGCTGGCCTTCAATATCTAAAGATGAAGACAACTGGCCGCCCTCTAACTGCGCGTCGGCGGAAACCGTCAGGGTCGTTAGGTCGACTGTGCCTTTGGTAGACAGTTGTGTCTCGCGAAAAGAGGCGGCAGGGTGGTCGATGGAGAGTTGCAAACCTGACGTGTCGAAAGACAGGATGTTGGCGTTTCTGTCTGCGGTAAGAGGGCCTTCCACGATCAGCTCTGCGCCAGCGTAGCGAAGCGATGGGGCCGCGATGTCCCCTCGAAACTGAATGTTGTCCAAGGCATTTAACTCTGCGTCGCCCTTTACGCGAAGTAAGCCATAGGGACTATTCGCATTGAGCGTTGCGCTCTCGAGCGTCACACCGCGTGAGGGCCAAGGTGTTTCCGCGCCGGAAGCACTTTTAGGAACCCACGGATCGGTTAATTCTCCGGCCTCATTCACGTTAATTGTTGCGCTGAGGCCCGTGAGCTTGAGCGCCTCTATCTGTCCATTCAACAAATCTCGCCATTGATAATCGGCCTGAAGGCGCTCGATCGTGACGACTCGCACCCCAGCATATCGAAGGTGAATATTGCGAATGTCAGCGGATGTGGTCGAGGCGTCTTGAACACGAAGTTCTGTTTCGAAACCGCGTTCATCCAATGCTTTGACGATCTGTTGTTCGGCCAGGCTATATCGCTGCGTCCATGCCCAAATCAAAACAGCGATCAAGAGGATAAAACCGACAAGACAGAACCAGCCGAGCCAAGCCCAGGCGGAGCGTCGCGATCGCGCGGAGGGGACGGCGGGGGCCTGAACCATAAGTCCGGTTTATGCACTCAGAGGCGACAAGGCTACGCAAAAACGAGGCTTTGATCTGTCGATGGGATGACAGAGTGGTCATGTGCTGACGCTTATCCTTGCGAGGCTGGCTTCGCCTGTGTCATCACAATGGCGCATCACGTAAGAAACAAGAAGGGATGCGATCACCGTCGCATAGTTAACGCTTTGCGAAGAGATCGTCTGGCAAAGCCCGTGGTAAAGCCCATGGCAATGCCGGATACGGGGTTAGGATTTGATTTTGGCGGCGTTGTGCGCAACGTAGTTCGGGGATGGAAAAATCTATGTCGCAAATGCCTGAAGCTGGTTCAGACATGACCGTGATAGAACGGTTGCAATCAGGCCTCGCTGTGCGGCTTAACGCGTTCCAAAAATTTAGTTCAACCCGTGTGCCACAAGGCAATGGGTTTAAAGCCCTCATGGTCGGCGGGGCGCTAGTGGCTATGGCTTTTATTGCTTGGCCGGGCAAGCCCGGCGAAGCCGCAGCTGACGCCCCAGTTGATCTTGCAATGGCTACGCCAGTTCTCGATCTCACACGTTTTGATCTGGCCCTCGACCCCGCCTTTGAAACGCCATCCAGGCAGATACGATCTGTGACGCTCAAGCCGGGGGACAATCTGGGCCCAATGTTGCAGCGCGAAGGCCTGTCGGGTACAGAGGCTTATCGGTTCACCCAAGCCTTTGCCGAAGAGTTTTCCCCGCGCCGTCTTCGCCCCGGGCAGACTTTTGATCTCTATTTTGACGGTGAGACTTTATCGGATGTGACGTTTAAACCGTCGGTCGAGAAAACTGTCTTTGTATCGCGCGCGGACGAAGATTGGTCCGCTCGATCAGTTGAGGCTGAATTTAGCTATGAGACGCTGGCCGTTCGCACGACTATCCGTAATTCACTTTATCTTGATGCGACTCGCCTCGGTGCGCCGGATAAAGTCGTTCAGCAATTTGCGAATATTTACGAATATTCGGTCGATTTTCAGCGCGACATTCAACCCGGCGATGCGTTTGAAATGTTCTTTGAAGTTGCGCGGGATCACAACGGCGAAATTGTCAAAGCCGGTGATCTACTTTACACATCCTTCAGTCCGCGCGGAAAGAAGCTCGATTATTGGCTTTTCGAAAATGAAAAAGGGCGTGAGAATTTCTACGATGCGGACGGCAAGACGGCGAAGCGTAAACTCCGGGCAACGCCCATTAATGGTGCTCGCCTAAGTTCGTCCTTTGGTCGCCGCACACACCCGATTTTAGGATATCGGAAAATGCATAGCGGCGTCGATTTTGCCGCGCCAACTGGAACACCCGTCCTGGCGGCTGGCTCCGGCACTGTTGAGCGCGCCAACTGGTTTGGCAGCTTCGGTAAATATATTCGCATTCGTCATACGGATGGCTACAAAACGGCTTACGCCCATTTGAACGGCTTTGCGCGGGGGATCAAAGCGGGCGCTTATGTTACCCAAGATCAAGTGATTGGTTATGTCGGGACGACTGGGCGCAGCACAGGTCCGCACCTGCATTATGAAGTGCATCTGAACGGCAAGAAAATTAATCCGCGCCGCTTGTCACAGCTTTCAGGGAAGCCGCTGGCAAAGGATCAGATGCCAGCCTTTGAATCCCGTCGCGCTGAAATTGAAGCCATGCGGGCCGCCAGCCCTGTTATGGAGGCGCAGCCAGCCGCCACTGTCATGACGGCGTCATTGCCCTAATCAGTCTTTCGCTGACCGGCGAGTAATTTACAGCTTTACTAATTTAATTCGCTTGCGATCTGAATTCCTATTGGTTTATCGGCATAATATTCGTCTCGCATGCAAAGGGCTCGTGACAGCATGAAAAACTTGATCAATTTTTTCTTTTCTTTTGATAAATTATTCAAAGAAAAGCTTGTCGTTCCGGCCTTTTGGTTAGCCATTATCTATTTTGGCCTGAAATATCTGGTGCAATTTATTGATGCGGTGAAGCTAGACCCGTTAAACTGGATTATCGGTCCCGTGAGTAAAGTCGCTTTGGTTCTTTTGACTTTATTAGTTGTTCGCATTTTGGCGGAATTAGCGGTCGCGATTTTCCGGATCAATAATAATGTGTCCCCTGATAAAGGTGTCTCGGAAACGGCGGACATTGATCCTGTCGCAGAAGCCCGTCGCGCCGCAGAGATGGCGGCGGCTCGCACACGCGAAGTAACGGCCAGCGCGACCGAGAAAACCCGTTCAACCTTTAGCGAAGTGAAGAGTTCTGTCGGCGATACGGCGCAGTCTATTTCGTCAAAGACAACGGCAGCGACATCCGGTCTAGCGGGCGCAGCCTCGCAAACCGTTGCCAATGCAAAAGACAAGGCTGAAGAGGCGATTGCGAAGACACCGTTAGCTTCAGAGAAAAAAGAGGTTTCGGCCGAAACACCTGTGAAGCGCGGTCGCGGACGTCCGAAAGGATCTAAAAATAAGCCGAAGTCAGCGAGTGCTGCCTCTGGCGCGGCAACAGGTGCTGCGCCTGTCAAACGAGGTCGTGGACGTCCAAAAGGGTCAAAGAATAAGCCGAAGCC
>CAWUKE010000048.1:0-12832 GCA_963922935.1 uncultured Alphaproteobacteria bacterium
GTTGAAGAGCGTCGGGCAGAACGAGAAAAGATCAATCCTCTTCTTGAAGGCGAAGGAGATTGATCATGAGCGGAACCGCACTCTTCTATTTATTTCTCGTATGGGCCGCTCTGATTTTTAGCGCGTGGTATTTTGGACAAGGTTGGGCCGTTCGTTCCCGACTGGCGGCCGGTGTGAGACGACCTAATTCGCGATCGCCCTATCATGGCGCGCTTTTCGCGGCGGCCGTTGCAGGCGGCACCAGTTTAGCGCTGTTTGTGGGCCTAGTCGCGGGCGTCTCAGAAATCATTTGCTTGACCGCTATGCTCGTCGTGGCCCTGCTGAGCGTAATCGTCCTCGCGCGCTATCTTGGCCCGGATATGCCCGCGCGTCAGATAGCGGAACGGCTCGCTCGCTACGGCATGTTCGGCGTTACGAGCTTGGCCATTCTCGTGACCTTCGGGATCGTCTTGACGCTCCTCTTTGAAGCTATCCTGTTTTTTGCTGACATATCCTTTTTCGAATTTCTTTTTGGACGTGAATGGGCCCCGCAAACCGCTTTGCGTGAAGGCCAGGTCGCCCAAACAGGTCTCTTCGGCGCTTTGCCCGTTTTTGCGGGGACGTTTCTGATCGCGATAATCGCCGTACTCATCGCGGGGCCCATTGGGCTGATGATCGCGGTTTATCTGTCTGAATATGCCAGTCCCCGTAGCCGGACTATTCTCAAGCCGACGCTTGAAATCCTCGCAGGCATTCCGCCCGTGGTTTATGGCTTTTTCGCCTTGATCGCCGTTGGGCCGCTTATCCAGGATTTTGCCGCACTGTTTGGCGCGTCTGTGCCGATACAGTCAGCACTCGCGGCAGGGATCGTTATGGCGGTCATGATCTTGCCGCTGGTCAGTAGCCTGTCAGACGATGTGCTGTCGGCTGTGCCGCAATCTTTGCGTAACGGATCAATGGCTTTGGGGGCGACGCCGTCAGAAACCGTACGCGGTGTTGTATTGCCAGGGGCGATGCCCGGCATAGCCGCTGCATTTCTGTTGGCCGTCAGTCGTGCCATCGGGGAGACAATGATTGTTGTCATGGCGGCGGGTCGCGGCGCCTCTCTGACAGCAAACCCGTTAGAGACAGTGACAACAGTCACGGTGCAGATCGTGGCGCTTCTAACCGGTGATCTTGTGTTCGATTCGACGAAAACCCGATCCGCTTTTGCCTTGGGGTTGGCTCTCTTTATCATCACTTTGCTGTTTAACATGCTGGCTTTGGCGATTGCGCGACGGGTGAGGGCCCGGCTGTCATGAGTGATTTGTCCCAAAAGCAAAGAGGCCAGCTAAAGCGGCGCTACCGCCGCGAATGGCGCTTTCGCCTTTATGCACGTCTCGCCATGATTGCGGCCATAGCGATGTTGCTTTGGTTGATTGCAACAATCTTAAGCCTCGGCCTGCCCAGTTTCTTTGCGTCAGAGACCGGTGCTGAGGGGTTGGTGGACGGATCGATTTTAACAAATGCGGACTCCGCTGATCCCGCTCGCGCGGGGACGCGCACGGCTTGGATGGGCTCAGCCCTGATGGTGTTTCTAGCGGCCCTACTGGCCATTCCTTGCGGCGTGATTTCCGCCATATATCTTCAAGAATTTGCGCCGCGATCTGGCCTGTCGCGACGTGTCAGCGTTGTGCTGGATGTTTTGATCAATAACCTCGCGGCGGTCCCCGCCATTGTCTATGGGTTGTTAGGCCTGGCGATTTTTATCAATGGGTTTGGGCTCGCGCGTTCGGCCGTCCTTACGGGGGGACTGGTTCTCGCCTTACGCATTTTTCCGACAATTATCATAGGCTGCCGAGGGGCTTTGTCAGCTGTACCGAACAGCATCGTGGACGGCGCCTTAAGCGTCGGCGCATCGCGTATGCAGGCTGTCTTCGGTCACAAGCTTCCGCTTGCGGCACCGGGCATGGCCACAGCGTCCTTGCTGGCGATTGCGCAGGCTTTGGGCGAAGCCGCCCCGCTGCTGCTTATCGGAATGGTGGCTTATATCTCCCAACCCCCTGACAGTTTCTCTGATCCGGCGACATCTCTGCCCGTTCAGATTTTTATGTGGGCCGAGGGCGGTTTGCCCACGTGGACGAACAGGGCAGCCGCCGCTGTTATCATCCTGCTTCTTTTGCTTTTGCTTCTGAATGGTTTTGTCGTGTGGATACGGTCTCGCCTGTCAAAACGGAGGTCACTATGAAGACCCCCAAATTTCAATGCCGCCAGGTCAATGTTCATTATGACGACCTGCATGCTTTGCGCGATATCGATATTGATATTGCTGACCAATCTGTGACCGCGCTGATCGGACCCTCTGGATGTGGGAAGTCTAGCCTGCTGCGCCTTTTCAATCGCATGAATGATACTGTGCCTGGGGCGCGTGTGTCGGGGCAGATCCGTATGGACGGCACGGATATTTATGCTGATCAAATTGACCCCGTCTGGCTAAGGACGCGAGTCGGGATGGTCTTTCAGAAGCCTGTGCCGTTTCCGAAGTCTATTTATGATAATATCGCCTATGGCCCGCGCCTGCATGGCATGACGGGGAACCGGGCTGAAATGGATGCTCTCGTAGAACGCTGCCTGCGACGGGCTGGGCTCTGGGATGAGGTGAAAGACCGTCTGTCCGCCCCCGGGCCGAGCTTATCCGTCGGCCAGCAACAGCGCTTGGTTTTGGCCCGTGCTCTAGCCGTCGATCCAGAGGTTATCCTGATGGACGAACCGGCCAGTTCTCTCGATCCGATCGCAACCGCGCGCTTAGAAGCCCTGATTGAGGAACTGAAAGCGCGCTACTGTATTATCATTGTGACGCATAGCATGGCGCAGGCGGCGCGGATTTCAGACCGAACGGCGTTTTTACAGAGCGGGTCTTTGATCGAATATGCGGACACGGACGCGCTCTTCACGAACCCGGAAGACCCCCGCACCCAAGACTATATTACGGGGCGCTTCCGCTAATTCGCGCCTCGCGTCGTCCAAGCCCGCTGGCCTTATAGATGGCATCAATGGCTTGCATTTGCGCGACGGCATCCGCTCGCCCCGTGAGTGGCTCAAGACCCATACTTAAGCAAAGGATCAGGTGCGCCAGTTGCGCGTCATAAGTCGTGACCTCGGACCATCTCGGAAAGTCAGCTTCTGAGACCGTATGAGTAGGTCCGGAAATCTGGCAGCCTCGATAAGGATGCACCGGATTGTCCATGCGCACTATTCCGCCTTCGCCTTGAACTTCGAAATAGTTTACGCGCTCGATACCCTCCCGCATGTCGGAGCTGATGACAGCTGTCAGCCCGTCGCCAAAATCAAGCTCGGCTTCTAAAAACAGATCAACCTTTGGATTGCCTTCGATGGCGTGAGCGCGGATCACTGTTGGTTCGCATCCAGCAATCGTTCGCGCCAAATGTAGCGGGTAACAGCCTAAATCCATCAATCCGCCGCCGCCGAGACTGGCGTCATGGCGTAATTCATGAGGACGGTTCGGTATCGTGACGTGAAACCGCCCCGTCATATGATGAAGACGTCCAATCCGTTTTATAGTCTCTAAAAAGTGGCGTGTTGCCGGGTGATAGCGATAGTGAAAGGCCTCCATCATGGTCCCGGGCAGCGCCGCGATTTGAGAGGCTTCTGCGGCATTCATAGCGAAAGGCTTTTCGATCAGTTGCACGTTGCCAGCGGCCGCGCGCGCTGTTTCCAAATGCCGTGATGGGGGCAAGGCGTTATAAATGATGTCGATATCGTCCCGCGCGCAAAGGGCGGCATAATCGGTCTCAATATCCGCATCAGGGATATTATGCTCGGCGGCATAGGCGCGGCCGCGCTCGTCGTCTCGACAGGCGAGGGCCACAATCTGGCAATCAGAACGTTTTGAGGCTGGGCCAATGATGGCTTTCGGTGCGATCCGTGAGGCGCCGAGCAGACCTAGACGGTAGACAGGCCTATCCATCAGAGCCGTAGGTTAGCTGCAAGAACACATCCTCTAAATCGGGCTGATCCGTGCGTAGATCATCAATGGATAGTCCCGCTTCCTTCACACGGTTCATCAGCGCCGTCACGGAATCCGCGCCCTTTTGATAGGTGATGACCAGCTTGCCGTCTTCAACCTGCGCATCTAGGTCTCTTAACGTCTCTGGAACCGCTGTAAGGGCTTCCGTCGGGGTAATCACGAGCATACGCCGATCCATGCGGGACAGGAGCGAGCTTTTGCTTTCATTGGCGACGATCTTACCTTGGTGGATAATCGCAATCTGATCGCAGAGCGCTTCGGCCTCTTCTAGATAGTGGGTCGTCAGGATCACCGTCGTGCCGCGCTTGTGGAGTTCCTGGACGTAGTCCCAAAGCTGGCGACGTAACTCAATATCGACCCCCGCTGTAGGCTCATCGAGGATCAGGACGGGTGGATTATGCACCAGCGCTTTGGCGATCAGCAAACGCCGCTTCATCCCGCCGGAAAGCTGTCGCACATAAGCATCCCGTTTGTCGGAAAGGCCTAAGGCTTCCAGAATTTCGTCAGAGCGTCGCTCTGATTTCGGCACGCCGTAGTAGCCCGCTTGCAATTCCAACGCTTGATAAGGCGTGAAGAACACATCCATCGCAATTTCCTGCGGGACGATACCGATAGAGGCGCGGGCCTGGCGGGTTTGGGTGACAATATCATAGCCCATGATTTTGGCGGTCCCGGACGTCTTATTCACCAACCCCGCCAGGATATTGATCATCGTGCTTTTGCCCGCCCCATTGGGGCCGAGCAGGCCAAAGATGGAACCCCGCGGGATCGTCAGATCGACCCCGTGGAGCGCCGTCTTGGCGGGCGCTTTTTTGCTGGCCTTGTAAGTTTTAGCCAGTCCCCGCAGTTCAATCGCGGGAGAGGCGTTATGCGCGCTTGTGTCCATAGGTTTGGGCGCTTAAACGTCAGTGTCTCAATCGACAAGGACTAGCAGCTCATGGCGCTCGAAACTCCGGCCACAGCACACGACACCGACGAAGACGTGATCTTCGTGTCTAGTAAATATGTGAAGTGCGATGGTGGCGGGGGTCCGCTGGGTCATCCCGTCAGCTGGATGGATATGGGCGATGACGACAGCGTCGTGTGCAAATATTGCGGCCGCATCTTTCAGCTTAAGCCTGGTCTCTTTGCTCCGGCAGGACACTAATGGGCCAGTGGACGCTCGGGGTCCTGGGTGGATCAGGACTTTACGACATTGACGGGTTATCAAACCGCCAATGGGTGAAGATCAATACGCCCTGGGGTGATCCGTCAGATGAAATCCTATTTGCGGATTTTGGCGATGTACGCCTGCGCTTCTTACCGCGTCATGGGCGGGGCCATGTCCACAGCCCAACCTCTGTTCCTTACCGGGCGAATATTGATGCGTTGAAGCGGGCGGGTTGCACGGATGTTTTGTCGATCAGCGCTGTCGGCTCTTTGAAAGAGGCCTATGCGCCCGGCGACTTCGTGGCGATCAATCAATTTATTGACCGGACGTTCGCGCGTGAGAAAAGCTTCTTCGGCCCGGGGTGCGTCGCCCATGTCTCTATGGCGGATCCGATCTGTTCGCGACTATCCGGATTAGCGGCTGATGCAGCGGAACGGGCGGGCGCAACCGTCCATCGCGCGGTCGAAGGCGAATTGCTGACATATCTCGTTATGGAAGGTCCGCAATTTTCAACCAAGGCCGAGTCCGCGCTCTATCGCCAATGGGACTGCGATGTGATCGGCATGACGAATATGCCGGAAGCCAAGCTCGCTCGCGAAGCGGAACTCCCCTATGCGACGCTTGCCATGGTGACGGACTATGATTGTTGGCATCCTGATCATGGCAGTGTGGATGTGGCGAGCGTGATCGCCATCCTGCAGCAGAATGCAGCGACCGCGAGCAACACCGTATCGACGCTGTGCGAAACCCTGAACGGGACGCCCCGCACGATGTGCCCCAGCGGGATTGAAAACTGCCTAGACGTGGCAATGATTACCGCCCCTGAAAAACGGGATCCGAAAATCTTGGCCAAATTGGACGCGGTCGCGGGGCGCGTTTTAGGTTAGTCTATCCGCCTGTTTACGTGACCCATTTTGCGGCCGGGTCGCGCTTCGCGTTTCCCGTATAGATGGAGCTTTGCCGTTAGGTCGCTAGCCATCTCTGCCCAATCCACATTGCCAATCAGGTTTGTCATTTCCACGCCATAGGCCGGAGAAGACGTTCCTAAAGGCCAACCGGCGACGGCGCGGATATGTTGTTCGAATTGGTCAGTGCAGCCGGCGTCCATCGTCCAATGGCCGCTATTATGAACGCGCGGCGCGATCTCATTGACCAACAGGCCCGCGTCTGTGTCAAAAAACTCAACACCCATCACGCCAATATAATCAAGACCCGTTAGGATTTTTTGGGCGATCTCTCCTGCGCGGCCATCATCGCGAGCGGCCGGCGCGCGGCTCATATGCAGGATGTGGTTCCGATGGATATTTTCAGTCAGCGGGTAGGCGGCGACCGCGCCATCGGCCCCGCGCGCCGCGACAACAGACACTTCCCGCGAAAAATGGATCAAGGCTTCTAGGATCAAAGGCACACCGCTCAGCCTGTCCCACGCCGCATCAACATCGGCTGCGCTGCGGATCATGACCTGGCCTTTACCGTCATAGCCGTCACGGCGGGTTTTCAAGACGCCTTGCCCACCCATATTTTCAAGAGCGTGGTCGAGGTCCGCCCGACTGTTCACGCGCGCAAAATCCGCAGTCATCAGCCCGGCCTCTCGCAGGAAAGTCTTTTCCAAGAAACGGTCCTGCGCGGTTTGAAGCACATCCAAATTTGGTGCCAGACGCGGCGCTTTCATACCTGAAAGCGCCGCTTCAACAGTCGCAATCGGGATCGATTCCCACTCATATGTCAGGGCGTCAAGCGTTGCGCCGAACGTCTGCAACGTTTTTACATCATCGTAGGGGGCGTGGGTGTGTTGGGTTGAGACTTGTCCAGCAGGGTCTTCTGAGCAGGCCCCGTATGTATGGGTTCTGAGCCCCAGCCGTGCTGCCGCGAGCGCGAGCATCCGCCCTAACTGCCCACCGCCGAGAATGCCAATAGTAGACCCCGGAGGGAGAGGGGCGGACGTCATGGTGCTACCCTTCTGGGTCTGTGCCAATGGACGCCGTTTGCGCCGCTCGCCAAGCGTCTAGTCGTTCAGCTAGCGCCTCATCACTGGTGGCAAGCATAGCCGCCGCTAAAAGCCCCGCATTTTTCGCCCCGGATGTGCCAATGGCGAGGGTCCCAACTGGAATGCCGCCTGGCATCTGCGCGATCGATAAGAGGCTATCCATCCCAGACAAAGCGCGGCTTTCCACAGGGACGCCTAAAACCGGCAAGCGGGTCATGGAGGCGCACATGCCGGGCAGGTGAGCCGCCCCGCCAGCCCCGGCGATAATGACCTTATAGCCTGCCTCAACTGCGCTGGTGGAAAAGTCATAGAGCCGTTGCGGAGTCCGGTGCGCGCTGATCACGATGGATTTGTAAGGCACGTCCAGCGCGTCAAGGGCTTCGGCGGCATGGCGCATCGTGGGCCAGTCTGAGGTGGACCCCATAATGATAGCGACAGGGCAATCTGACATAAGATCCGCTCCGAACGTGCAACGTGCAACGTGCAAAAGACAAAGGCACGAGGAAGCCCCGTCTCATAACGTTTATGTCGCAGAAGGGAAGGGGGCGCGAAAAGTTCATCTACATGTGGAGTTTCTACGCCATACACCATTTGTTAGGCCTGTTTTAAACCTTCGCCGATAAGTCGGATTTATGGATGCACCCAGCCGAGTCACAACTTTGCTTCAAACAGCCGATCGCCCGCTTGCAGGGCAGGTCGGGGTAACGGATGCCCATTTGCTCCGCGATAATCAGGCCTTATCGATGGAGGTCGCAAAACTTCGCCTTCGCGTTCAAGAATTGGAACAGATGGCCGATACAGATGCCTTGTTAAATGTCTTCAACCGTCGCGCTTTCATGCGAGAGATCCGTCGCGCGCAGACCGTGATGACACGTTATGATTTTGTGTCTTCCATTATCTTTTTTGACCTCGATGGATTTAAGGCGGTGAATGATCGCTATGGTCATGTTGTCGGGGATCAAATCTTACAAAATGTTGCCAACGTGCTTCTGTCTGGGGTTCGAGAATGCGACATGGTCGCCCGCTTAGGCGGCGACGAGTTCGGTGTCTTGCTGTTCAAATCAGCTCCCGACGTCGCCAAAGCGAAAGCCAATACTTTATCCTGTCGGATCAGTGAAACCCGTTCGCCCTATGCTGGTGGGGAAATCACGACATCTGTGAGCTGGGGTGTGGCCCCGTGTGAGCCGGGCGATACGCCCGAAGCCGTTCTCGATAGGGCGGACCGGGCCATGTATCTAGACAAACGGATGCGTTAAGCGGCTTCGGCGTTTAACGACGACGCTTACGCAATAATGTCCGGTGTGAGCTGATTTTCCAGATATTGGATCTGATCCCGCATAGAGAGCTTGATTTTCTTCATGCGGCGGATTTTCAACATATCTGTCACGCCCGTTTCTTGTAGAGCTGTGATTTCCTGATCGATGCGGCGATGTTCTTCGCGCAGCTTTTTGAGCAAAGCGCGCGCCTCTTCTTCTTGCTTATCCGCATCGATATCCGAGGCATCAAGATTAGCGGCCTCATTCGGCGCCAGATCGTCATCATCACTATCAGAAATTTCGATGTGCATCACCTAGGCCGTCTTGATTTACGTTATTTTGGCTTTCTTTCGAAGATTTCTAGCGGGTCCCGTTCTTTTGTGCTACAAAGGAATGGTAGCAGACGTTCGCTTTTTTACGGAGACCTTCATGGCAGTATCGGCCCATCTGGAATCACTACAAGCCCGTCACGGGGAACTAGACGACAAGATACACCGAGAATTGCAAAGCCCGCTTCCAGATCAAATGCGGGTTGCGGCCCTGAAAAAGCAGAAGCTTCAAATCAAAGATACCATTGCGCAGATCGATCTCGAACTGTCTGACTAAGCGCAGACACGCCTTAGTCCTATAACTTCAACTTTCCTCTCAAGCGCAAGCTATTGTGATTGAGAGCGTGAATATCAGCCTGGCCAGCTAAAACCTCTTCACCGAGCCTTATCGCAGCCTTCAAAATCGGGATCGGCGTATGACGCCAGGCCGGGGGTTTCGTCACCTCCCGCCAAGACTGCCCGTTGGCATTATCCAAGAGAATGCGCGCAAAGCAGTGATTATGCTGCACTGGCCAGCCCGTTTCACCTTCAGCCCGCGCCGGTAGCCGTTCATCGACCAACTGTCTCCAAGCGGCTCTGATCTTAGCTGACTCTAGATCTTCATTTTCAAACAGGTCGTTCTGCATGGCCTTACGGGTGATCTTGCCCTGAATGCTCCTAGGTCCGCTAGCCTCCCCACCCTTATTTTTAGTATTTAATTCACTTCAGTGACACGAACTGTCACACAACTGTCAAAAATGCTTTGACTTTTATGTGTCAGTTATGTCATATAAGTGTCAACAAAAAGACATGATGAGTCCTGCGGCCAGTTGCAGGCATGTCAAAATAAAAAAGACTGGCGGTGAAACTAAATGGAGATCGTCATGGGAAAAATTTTTAAAACATCGCTCTGTGTGGCTGCCCTAACGCTTGGATCTGTCAGTCTCGCACACGCCCAGGATACAGCCTTCGGGATTAATGCGTTTGGTCAAACCCAAGCGACTGCTGTGCAAGTCGAAAAGATGATTGATCGTTGCGTTGGGTCAGAGGCGGACAATCATGCGATTATGGCGTGTACAAAACTGATGCGTCTCACGGTCGATGCGGATGTCAAAGCCTCGCTGATGACACAACGCGCGATGCACCGGGTCGAGCAAGGCAATCACAAAGCCGCGGCGAGTGATTTCGAGCGGGCGGCAGAGCTTTCGAGCTCAGCCAGCCTACAAGCCTTGGCCGAAGGTTTTGAAAGCGTTGCGCGGGAAGACTATGCGATGGCACAAGCCAGCTTCCAAAATTGCATGAGCGATGGCGACGTCGCCGTTTTGGCAGAATATGGCCTCAGCCTGACATATGCGATGGCTGGAGAGAGCCACGAATCTGTTCTCACGTCGCAGTAGTTCCTCGGACTAAAAGCGGGTGATTTGGGACTGAAAACGTCCTTAAGACCGCTGCATGATAACCCTTTCGTAAGGGGTGTGGATAAATGGCTCGCCTTTTGGCGAGCCATTTTTGTACTTAAAACAATGATTTAGGATCTTTATCGTCACAGAACCTTCACGTCAGTTTTATGATTCTGACACCACATTGATATTCTCGCGTCACAAAAAGGTGGTCGATGGCCCTCCGAACGCGTTCGGGCTCGTGGCTTGGTCGCGTCTTTGGTTTTTTAACGATCGACCCGAGAGTACCCATGCTCAAACCCACACTTAAATATGCTCTGTTGGCCACCGCGGCAGGGCTTACCTTATCCGCTTGTACACAAGGCAGCGACATTATTTCGCCCGGACTGACGGAAGTCACGATTACACCTCCGCCAGCGCCGCCCGCCCCTCCCGCTCCGCCGGCTCCAACAGGCGTCTGTGCAGATGGCTCTGATGGCACGGCCCTAGGATCAAAGGTCATTTGTCCGCTGACACTGGGCAACCTCACAGAACTCAGCGGTGTCCTGACGGAAAGCGCCACAATTCCTTTCGTTAGCGACGATGTGGTTTATCAGCTGACAGGCC
Source organism: uncultured Alphaproteobacteria bacterium (assembly GCA_963922935.1). GTDB lineage: Bacteria > Pseudomonadota > Alphaproteobacteria > Caulobacterales > Maricaulaceae > Litorimonas. The sequence goes on from CAWUKE010000048.1 coordinate 10,714, forward strand.
GCCTTGATGTGGGTGAAGACCGCGGCGCCGATCTGTCGTCTGGTACAGAAGTGACACTTACAATCGAACCTGGCGTTGTCATCGTTGGCGACTCCGGCGAAGATTACATTGTCGTCAATCGTGGCAACAAGTTGGAAGCTTCAGGCACTGCGGCTCAGCCCATTATTCTAACGAGTGAAAATGACCTCACAGCTACCGGCGACCGCGTTAATGCGATCGGTGAATGGGGCGGATTGGTTGTTCTCGGCAATGCTCCGATCAACCGTTGTAATGTTGCTGGCGCCAACCCAGGCACAAATGACTGTGAAAACGCTATTGAGGGTGTGACAGAACCAGATGCCCTCTACGGCGGTAGTGATGCTGATGCTGACTCGGGTGCGCTGCATTATGTTCAAGTTCGCTTCGCCGGCTTTGAAGTCGCAACAGATGTTGAACTCAACGGCATCACACTGGGTGGCGTGGGTCGCGGGACTGACATCAATCATATCCAAGTCCACAATAACTCAGACGATGGTGTGGAATTCTTTGGCGGGACAGCAGACGCAAAGTTTGTTGTGCTGACGGGTAATGATGACGAGCAGCTCGACACAGATAACGGTTACCAAGGTAACATCCAGTTCGTGATCGCCACACAGCGCGGCGGTGACAGCTCTGACAATGGTATTGAGGCGTCTTCTGTCGCTCCAGGCATTACGCCACTCTCTAACGCAACCATCTCCAACTTCACGCTGTTTGCGCCAGACAATACAGACTCAAATGGTATTCGTTTGAACACGGGTACAGTTGGGACCTACGTCAACGGTATCGTGATCGACGGTAATGACTGTCTTGATTATGAAGATGACGCGGGTGACGGTGTGCAAGGCTTTAACGCGGTCAATGACCCGGCCTTCCGCTCGGTCCTCTTTGATTGCGATGGTGGCCTTCTCGAAACGGGTGGCGACTCTGATGGGGTGACAGGCCAAGCCGCGGTTGATGCTAACGCCAACAACTTCGTCGGTAACAACACTCTTTCCGGTTTCTTCCCAGGTTCACGTGAGCTGAGCATCGAAGCCGTTGATGCGCCTGCACTGAATGCTTTCTTTGACGACGTTGATTACATCGGCGCCTTCGGTCCCGACGAAACAGAAACAGATAACTGGGCCACGGGTTGGACACAAGACTTGTTCGCCGACTCCACAGGCTGCCCAGAGGGCACAGAGGATGCAGGCCGCACCGTTGCGGGTGAACCGCTGTGCAACGTCTCTGGCACTGTGACAGACTCGCTGCGTCTCACGCGTGGCAACATCTACCGCATCCAAGGCCGTGTTGACGTTGGTGTCGATGTCGGTGCCGACGGTAGTGCCACAGGTGGCGACGCGGGTGAGCTGATTATTGAGCAAGGCGTGACCCTGTTCGGTGATAGCGGTGCAGACTATATTGTCGTGAACCGCGGTAGCCAAATCTTTGCGAACGGAACACGGTCCAACCCTGTCATTATGACAAGCTTGAACGATGTCACAGACGCTGGCGGCGACCGTGAAAACGCGACCGGCGAATGGGGCGGTCTGGTGATCCTGGGTGATGCGCCGATCAACCGGTGTAACGTCGTCGGCGCGACGGGCGGCACAAACGATTGCGAAAACGCCATCGAAGGTGTGACGGAACCTGACGCGCTTTATGGCGGCTCGGATGAGACCGACAGCTCTGGCTCACTGACCTTCTTGCAGGTTAAGTTTGCAGGCTTTGAAGTCGCACAAGATGTGGAGCTGAACGGCATCACGCTTGGCGGTGTTGGTAACGGCACAACCATCGAGCATGTCCAAGTTCACAACAACTCAGACGATGGTATCGAGTTCTTCGGCGGCAACGCCAATGCCAAATATGTTGTCCTGACGGGCAATGATGACGAGCAGCTTGACACAGACAATGGCTACCAAGGCAATGTCCAGTTCATGATCGCAATCCAGCGCGACGGCGATAGCTCTGATAATGGTATCGAAGCCTCATCAGTGGCACCAAATGTTGGTCCATTCTCAGACGCAACAGTCGCTAACTTCGTTCTCTTCGCCCCCGACAATACGGACTCCAACGGCATCCGTATGAACACTGGGACACGCGGAACCTACCTGAACGGCGT
>CAWUKE010000049.1:0-12562 GCA_963922935.1 uncultured Alphaproteobacteria bacterium
CGAGGATCGCGCTACTTTCGCCATGCTTGCGCACGCGCAGGCAGATCGCCTCAGACTGAAGATCCACTAAACGTCAAACTCCAAACCGGATTCTGTGTAGCGGGCTTTGTCATCCATCCAGTTTTCACGGACTTTCACGAACAGGAACAAATGCACACGGCGGCCGAGCCAGCTTTCCATTTCTTTGCGGGCGGCAGCACCAATCGCTTTCACCGTCGCGCCGCCTTTACCCAGAACGATCCCCTTCTGCGTCCCGCGCCGGACATAGATGACCTGATCGACTTTTACCGATCCGTCCTTCTTCTCCGTCCATTTCTCAGTCTCAACCATCGAATGGTAAGGCAGTTCATCGTGAAGCCTTAGGAAGAGCTTCTCGCGCGTAATTTCTGCCGCCATAAGGCGCATCGGGATGTCCGCGGCTTGGTCTTCAGGGTATAGCAGCGGACCTTCCGGCATGGCGTTTGCGAGATAGTCAGCGAGATCAGCGACACCATCACCTGTCGTCGCAGAGACGACGAAAATGCGCTCATACACGCCGCCTTTGTCGAAACTCGCAATCATCGGCAGTGTCGCCTCAACGGGCAGAGTATCGAGTTTGTTCAAGACTAAAACGGCGTTCTTGCTGGCGCGTTTGGCCAAGCCCTCCATCACGCGGGCTGTATCTTCATCGGCCAGTCGGTCTTGCGCATTGCCTTCGCCGATCTGATGGCGATGAAATGCGCCCGCATCGACGACATGGACCACGGCATTGGCGTCATCGGCGCCCGTCCACGCGGCATGGACCATGGACTTCGCTAGGCGGTCCTGTTTGCGCGGGGCGAAGATACCGGGCGTATCGACCAAAACGACTTGCGACGCCGCACCGCTTTTAGTTTTCAGCATCGCAATCGCGCGAATTTGGAACCGCGTGGTTTGGACTTTATGTGTGACGATAGAGACCTTCTCACCGACCAGCGCGTTGGTCAGCGTGCTCTTGCCGGCGTTGGGCGCGCCGACGATGGCCGCAAATCCGCTGCGCGTTGTCTTAGTCATTCCACGTCTCAATCAAATGTAGCGCTGCGTAGCGTTCTGCATCCCGCTTGGATTTGCCAGAGCCTCGTTCCGTGCCTTTACCTTTGACGACAACTTCGACCACAAAAAGAGGCTGATGATCAGGACCAGAGCGTTCAACGACGCTATATTTTGGCAAGCCATAGCCATCCGCCATGGCTAATTCTTGCAGCTTTGTCTTGGGGTCTTTCGCCGAACGGGAAACGACCTTTTCGAACTCTGGCATCCAGTGCGTTTGATAGAAATCCTGAACCGCAGTGAGACCGCCGTCCAAGTAAATCGCCGCGATCAGCGCTTCACAGGCGTCGCCCAGAATACTTTGCTTTTCCCGACCGCCCTGTTTCTCTTCAGACGGGCTCATGAGTAGCGCGTCGCCGAGGCCGATATGGCGGGCGACTTTGGCGCACATTTCTTTTCTTACCAAAGCATTCAGGCGGCGCGCCAATGTCCCTTCAGGCTCTGTGCTATAGTCAAATAAGGCGCGCGCTGTCAGTAAGCCTAGAACACGATCGCCTAAAAACTCCAACCGCTCATTACTCGGCTGTTTTGATTGACCATCCCCATAAGAGCTGTGCCGCATGGCCCGGACGGCCAAGGCCCGATCTTTGAAAACATAGCCGATACGCGTTTCCAGCGCCGCGACGCGCTTATAGCGTTGATCGTCTAAGGGATGGCTCATCAATCAGGGAATGGATCTAAAGAAACGATCGGCGCGGAAGTTCAACCACGTCCACGGTTTGATTAGCTCAAAGTCCTCATTGACGGACAAGAGGATGAACTCGGCCCGACCAATAATATTTTCCGCCGGAACGTAGCCGACGATCGTGCGCGAATCCCCGGAAAAGTCACGATTATCGCCCATCATAAAGTAATGACCCGCTGGGACGGTGAAGACGCCCGTATTGTCATTTGCGTCGTTCTTCCGCCCGTCATAAATGGGATGCGGCTTGTCATCGCCACGCAGGGTTTCTGATAGGCGCTCCACGACATATTCCCCGACAGCAATGCCGTTCTGCAGATAGATATATTCTTCGTCGCGGACGAACTCCGTCGGCACAGCTTCTCCATTCAGCCAGAGACGCCCGTCAATCATCTGCACGCGGTCACCCGGCAGGCCGATAACGCGCTTGATATAATTCTCATCGACACCTTCAGGCCGGAAAACAATCACATCGCCGCGTTCGGGTCCGCGCCCGAGAAGCCGCCCCTCAATATCCGGAAAGGGCAAAGGCTTCGCGGCCAACTTCCCATACCCGACCGAATATTTGGACGTGATGACATAATCCCCTTCCATCAGGCCGGGGTACATGGATGGGGACGGGATTGTGAAAGGCTGAAAAATGAATGTCCGAAGAACAAAAGCAATTCCAAGCGCCCAGACGATGGTCGAGAAAAACTCGCCAGCTCCGCCCTTCTTCTCTTCAGGGTCGGACACTTTCGACTCAGTCTTATCGCGTTTGAGGCGTTTTAGCATGGCGTCCGTCTATCAGGCTGGTCGCGCTTCCACCACCGCAAAGGCCACGGCAAAATCACGTTCATCAGAAAGCGTTAAATGGACGAAGGCTGTTTGACCTTCAGGCGTGATGAGACGCAAGCGATCTGCCGCGCCCCTATGCAAAACGGCTCTGGGTCGCCCGGACGGATCATTCACCACTTCCACGTCTTGCCATGACAGCGCGCCCGACGTGTCTGTTGCCAGCGCTTTGGCCACAGCCTCTTTCGCCGCAAAGCGTTTGGCCAGACAAGGCACAGGGTCAGGTCGGGCCAAGCACTTTTCTCTCTCGGCCTTCGTGAAGGCTTTTTCGGAAAAGCGCGTTGGGTGGCGTTCAAACAGATCACGGATACGGCGAATATCGCAAATATCCGTGCCAACGCCCAAGATCATAACCTAACCAACCCGCGCATCACGAATGATAGAGCCCATTCGCTGGATCGCTGGACCTAAGCCTAAAAACACGGCTTCACCGATGATGAAGTGGCCGATGTTAAGCTCTGCTGCTTCGGGGATCGCAGCTACAGGAGCGACGTTTTCGAAGGTCAGGCCATGCCCGTAATGGACCTCTAAACCGGCTGCTGCGGCTTGTTTCCCGCCCTCATTGAGCGCCTCTAAAAGCTCTGCGGCTAGCGCTTCATTGCCATCATCAAGAGCGTGGGCGTAGGCTCCCGTATGGAATTCTATCACTTTAGCAGCTGTGCGCTGCGCGGCTTCGATTTGTTGCGTCGCGGCTTCGATAAAAAGTGAAACCCGAGCTCCATTTTGAGCCAGATCTTCAATCATGGGCACGAGGCGATTATGCTGCCCGGAGACATCCAACCCGCCCTCGGTCGTGCGCTCTTCCCGCCGTTCCGGAACCAAACAGACGGCATGCGGCCGAATGCGCTTGGCGATCTCCACCATCTCTTCTGTGGCGGCCATTTCGAAGTTAAGCGGAATATTTTTCTCAAGACAGAGCGCTTGCAACCGCTCCATGTCGTCATCGCGAATATGCCGACGATCTTCCCGCAAGTGGGCGGTGATCCCATCCGCGCCTGCGGCAATGGCAATTTCAGCCGCTTTCACGGGGTCAGGGTGATCTCCACCGCGGGCGTTACGGATTGTGGCAACATGATCGATGTTTACGCCGAGACGAACGGCGCTTCCGCGTCGTTGCATTATTTGAGCCCCCGACTGCCCGGTTTGATCGCCTCAAGCTTTGCCAACTCTGCCGGAACCTCCTCCGGCGCGTAGTCTGGGAAGCGTTTGGCCGCGAGGCTGATGAGTGGCACGCCAATATCGGCCTCTCCACCAGAACGATCGAACAGACAGCAGCCCGCAATCACCTCGCCTCCTGCAGCTGTGATGGCCGAAATGGTCTCCCGCGAAGACAGACCCGTTGTCACAATGTCTTCCACCATGAGAACCTTCGCGCCCTTTTGCAGAGAGAAACCCCGACGCAGCGTAAACTCGCCGCCTTCGCGTTCCATAAACATGGAATCGAGCTCCATCTGCCGCGCCATCTCATAGCCCGGAATCACGCCGCCCATGGCTGGAGCGATGATAGTGTCGGGCTGAACAGGGAGAGTGTCCCGGACTTTTTTTGCAAGCGCTGCGCAAAGTTTTTCCGTCAGCCGCGGGTTTTTAAAGATCAGCGCCTTTTGCAGGAAGACCGGCGAGCGACGCCCGGAGGACAAGATAAAATGCCCTTCAAGCAAAGCTCCCGCTTCGCGGAAGACATCCAACACATCATCTGTGTTCATTACAGCGTTTCTCCAGGGGTCAATTCGCGGGTCCGCTCCACGGACACGACAAAGGGCGATGTGCGTAAAGCCTGAACAACAGCCAGCAAGTGACGATTGTCGCGCACTTCCAAATCAAAGCGCATGTCAAAGAAGGCCGGGCTGCGTTGTAAGGTTTTAATATTGAATAGATTGCCTTGGTTTTCGCCAATAATGCGCGTCACATCGGCAAGCGCGCCGGGGACGTGTTCAACAGTCGCGGTAAGGCGCGCCGAAGAGGCTGTCTTCTCCGCCGCCGCTCGCCAACCCAGGTCAATCCAAAGCTCATGGTCAATGTCGCTGCGAGCCAGCTCTTCGCAATCAATCGTATGAATATCGATGCCGGACTCAGAGCTTTGAACACCAACAATTCTATCCCCCGGAATCGGCGAACAACAGGGCGAAAGGTGCAAACCGACACCGGCGCGCAGTCCCTGCCCTTTCACGTAAAGGCGAACTGTTCGGTTATCGATAAGGTCCCGGTTCGCCATGGCCGTATCAAGATCACGATCCTTGAGCGCCGGGAAAACTGCCGTCATGAAATCGTTCATCGACAAGCTGCCCCGTCCGAGCTGTTCATAGACGTCTTGAACCGTTTCAACGCCCAGCTTTTTGGTAACGTCCGTCAGCGCTTTTTCAGAGAAGGTCTGCCCTTCGCGGGTGAACGCATGTTCCGCCAGAAGGGAGCCAATTCGCCGAAACTCTTCGACTTCCCCTTCGCGTGTCAAGCGTCGCAGCGCTGAGCGCGCGCGGCCCGTCACCACCATATTCTGCCAGCCATCTTGCGGTTCCGCTGTCCCGCCCCGCACGATCGAAACCACATCCCCGTTCTGCAGGCGCGTTCGCAGCGGGACGTCACGCCCATTCACAACAGCCCCGACACATGTATCACCGATCCGTGTATGGACGGCATAAGCGAAATCAATCGGCGTCGCCCCGCGCGGCAGAGCAATCAGATCGCCTTTGGGGGTAAAGGTGAAGACCTGGTCCGTGAACATTTCCAGCTTAGCATGTTCGAGGAATTCCGCTGCGTCACCAGAACGTTCCATTATCTCCACGAGGTCGCGAATACGACGCAGTGAGTCACCGCCAGACGCGCGCGCTTTTTCCGGATCATAAGCGTAGGATTGATCTTTATAGGTCCAGTGGGCCGCCACGCCGCGCTCCGCCACGTCTTCCATTTCCTCTGTGCGAATTTGGATTTCTACGCGTCGGTTCAGCGGTGTCCGGATTGTCGTATGCAGGGATCTGTAGCCATTGGGCTTTGGGACGCTGATGAAATCGCGAAAGCGTGAGGGAACGGCGCGGTAATGCTGGTGCAGGATACCCAACACCCGATAACACTCCGCGTCAGTTTTCGTCAGAATGCGAAAGGCATAAAGGTCGGCAATATCATCAAAACCAATATTCTGGCGTTCCAATTTCCGCCAAATCGCAAAGGGCCGCTTTTCACGACCATAGATGCGCACGTCCATGCCCGTATCGTCGAACAGATTTCGTAGCGCCGGACTGACTTCGCTGATCGCATCGCCTTGCGCACTCCGCCATGCATCCAAGCGTGTGGCTATCCCCTCATAGGCATCAGGGTTGAGATGCATGAAAGACAAATCTTCCAACTCTGAGCAGATGCGGTCCACACCAATGCGGCGCGCGAGCGGGGCATAAATTTCCAGAGTCTCTCGCGCGATCCGCTCCCGAGAGGCCTGCTTGGGATGGAATTGGAGCGTCCGCATATTGTGAAGACGATCACAGAGCTTAACCAACAAGACCCGCACATCGTTGGCCATAGCCAGAACGAATTTTTGAAAGTTCTCCGCTTGCTGGCTCTCACGGGATGCCGCGCCCGAACGCGTCAGGGCCAGCTTTGAGAGCTTTGTCACGCCGTCAACAAGGTCCGCAATTTCAGGCGTGAATTCTTCGGCCAGTTCTTCTTTTGTGGTGTCTGTATCTTCCAACACATCATGCAGCAAAGCCGTGCAAACGGACGCGACATCCAGATGGAGAGACGCCAAAATGCCCGCAACTTCGATCGGGTGAGCAAAGTAAGGATCGCCGGAATGGCGCTTTTGCTGGCCGTGAGCTCGCACCGTGAAGATATAGGCCTTATTCAATAAAGCTTCGTCTGCGGATGGATCATAAGCTTTAACGCGCTCAACCAGCTCATATTGGCGCAGATAGGTCTGAGGACCTGGATTGATCGGCGTGATCGTGTTCACCTTTCCGATATAACGTTGGGATAATAAAAAAGCCACCGGCGGATCGCCGATGGCTGCATGTTTCAGAGATTTGAAAACTAACTAGAAGCGTGAGCTGCTGTCATTATCGCGATCGCCTTGAAGCGCGCGCAGGAGATCCGCTTCTGTCATCTCTTTTGGCTGGCTGTCGCCTTGCTCAATCGCCAGGACAGGCGCCATGTCAGCATCATCTTCTTCGGGCAGGTCGTCGTCCGTGATAACGCGTTGTAGGTTAGAGACGAGGCTTTCGCGCAGATCGTCGAGTTCCAGATTGCCTTCCGCCAGCTCACGCAGAGACACGACAGGCGTTTTGTCATTATCGCGATCAACCGTCAGGCCAGCGCCTGCGCTGATATTACGCGAGCGGTGCGCCGCCAACAAAACAAGGTCGAACCTATTTGGGATTTTTTCGACGCAATCTTCAACAGTAACGCGGGCCATAAGGTGACTCACCACTCAAGTGTTCAGGTAAGTCGCCCACTTACGGTTAAATCGGAAGGATTGCAAGATAAGGACACAGGTCGCGTGCCTCTATATTAGAATCCGAATAAGGCCGCTAAAATGTGGTTTCGAACAATTCCGGATGGGCTGCATCGGTCGCAGCTTCTTGTGGCAAATAGCATGACACGTGCGTGCCTTGTCCCTCGACACTGTCGAGCTCGACCCAGCCTCCATGGCGTTCAATAATCCGCTGCACAAGCGTCAGGCCGAGCCCGACACCGCCGCGGGAACTTTCAAATGATTCAAAGACCTGGGATTGCTTTTCGAGCGGTATTCCGACGCCGGTATCCCGCACCCAAATCCGAACGCCGCCTCCCGGCGAGCGCTCAGCGCCCAGTTCGATAAAACCTCCTGGTTTGGTAAAGCGCAGGGCATTTGTCAGCAGATTATAGACGACCTGCTTCATCCGCGTTTCATCACCCCGGATTTTTCCGATATCCTCTGGGCAGACTACATCTAATGTGATGCGGGTATCGTCAGCTTTAACCGCCACATAATCGAGCGCATTATTCAGCAGGTCGAAGACATCAACATCGCCTAGCTCTAGGTCTAATTTGTCGGCTTCAATCGCGGCAATATCAAGAATATCGTCAATCGCTTTGGCCAAGTCCTCTGACGCGCTTTGTACCGCAAAGACATATTCGCTCTGCTTATCATTCAGCTCACCTGCGCCGCCATTTTGTAGAAAATCACTATAGCCTGAAATCGTCGTGAGCGGCGTGCGCAGCTGATAGCTGACATGGCCGACAAACTCGCTTTTCATCCGGTCCGCATCTTCCAAAGCTTCGGCGCGCTCCCGCAGGGCACGTTCTGTTTGTCTTGATGCGGTCACATCGTTCCACACAACAAGTGTCGCCCCATCCGGCAGCGGACGCGATAGCCACTGTAAAACGCGATCATCGCTCCGCGTAATCTCGCCATCAACATAGCGACGCACTTCTGGATTAGGGTCAGTCGCTCGAGCCTTCAGATCGGCCCAAAATTCCGCCTTGTGATAAAGCGGCAGGCATAGATCCGCCAAATCTGAAAATCGCGGAGCGTCCTTGAGATGCGCTTCGGATAAGCTCCAAATCCGCGCAAAGGCGCTATTATGCAGACGCAGCCGACCATCTGTGCCGAAAACCGCAATCCCTTCGGCTAATTTGTCCAATGTCGCCCGCTGAACATTGATCAAGGTCCCGAGCTGGCTCTTTAAAACCATCCGGTCGGTGACATCGTTAAACAGCAGACTGATCCCGCCTTCGGGATCGCGCATATAGGCACACCGTAAAATGCGCCCGTCTGACAAAGTCCAAAGCGCGTCCGGCAATTCATCGGGAAAGTCTGTGTAGAGAGAGATCTGGCTATTCTTCCACGCTTTATAGTCAGCGTGAGGTTCAAGTTGATCTGTCTCTCGCAAGCGGTCTAGAACGGCACCATGCGTGGGCTTCGCGTCCAAGAACGAGGGTTCGAGCGAAAACATTTTCGCAAACGCCGTATTGCAACTGCGCAAGCTCTGATCGGCTTCGAAAGTCGCCACAGCTTCGTCCATACTATTCAGCAACGACTGGTGCGCTTTTACACGCCCTTCCAAACCGCGGCGAAGCTTTTCAAGTTCGGACGCATCGATGGCCAGCCCCGCAACGCCCCCACTGACCGGAAAGAGATCCACCGTCATAGGCACACGTTGCCCATTGGCGAGCGTAATGGGCCTCTGTTGAGATGTTCCCTGCCCGGTTTCCAAAACCTTTAAAGCATCAACTTGCGCCGCACTATCCAGATGGATTTGTTGGTCCAGAACTTCGCGTAAATCTTTCACCCCAACGGCCCGGATATAAGCCGGATTGGCCCAGTTAATCTGTTTCGCGCCCGAAAGACGCCACATCGGATAAGGGGCCCGCCCCATCATTTCGACAAAGGCAACGGGTTCCACTTCAGCTGTGAGGCGGGAGGTTTCAAAACGCGATATGGCCGTCCGCTCATCTTCGCCGCGAATGCTCGCATCTTCAAGCCAGAGGACGAGTTGACGCCCTGCGACAGTGCCGTCCGCCTCAATCACATTCCCTTCTGGCAGGACAATCGACACGGCGAAAGGCTCCCCCGACTGCCGTAGCTTTCCGAGCAATGTCCGCAATGTTGGCGTTTGGGGTTGGTCTGAAATCGTGTCCAGGTCTGCCAAAGCACTCAAAACACGCATCGCCACGTCTCTGTGACGTCCGTCGTTGGAAAAGCGCAAAATAGACGCGAGCGCGGCAGGTGAACCATAGACACGCGGCGATCCAAACTCTTCATCGCCTAGCGCTAAGCCTTTATCCCAAACTAACACCAGACCTGGGTAAGCCCCGAACACGGCGTCATATTGGCCAAGCTGTTTATCAAGATCACGGGCGCGCTTTTTCCAGCGCGTTTCGGCGCGCGCCGTCTTGCGCAAAAGCAGAAGTACCACGACACTCATCAGGACCGCTAAAGCGACGCTGACGATTGTGACAGATAGTTCCGTGTCAAGTGACCCAAAGTCCACGACTCTGTCCGGCCTCCCGCTTTAATTCCCCTCACGCGCGAATGGGTCCGCGCGTTTGTGTGCCGTCACGCTAACGTGACGGGAGTCGGCTGCAAAGCAAATGTTGAGACTTTATGCAGGCGCTTGAATCACAGAACAGATTTTTTCAACCACATCCGAAATGAGTTGCGGATCATAGCCTTCTGCCATGACGCGGATAACCGGTTCCGTTCCGCTGGCACGGACCAAGATGCGGCCCTCATCCCCTAATCGCGCCGTCTGTTTTTCAATTTCAGATTTTACAAGCGCGCGTTCCAAAGGTTTTTCGCCTTCATACCGCACGCTTTTCAGAATTTGCGGCACCGGATCGAAGACTTTCAGGTGCTGATCACTATCTTGCTCCGAGCGGACCAAAGACGCCGCCAGCATCAGTGCTGTCAGGCATCCGTCACCTGTTGTGGCATAATCTGTAATAAGGATATGGCCAGATGGCTCGCCCCCGATTGTGGCCCCTAGATCGCGCATTTTTTTGGCAACATGACGATCCCCCACAGGCGTTCGGAGGAACTCTAAGCCTTGAGAAGCGCTCCACTTTTCGAGGCCAAGGTTGGCCATCACCGTTGAGACCAAGGCGTCACCCTTCATACCGCCTGACAGTTTTGCATCTAGCGCAAGGCGCGCGATGATCTGATCCCCATCGATAATATCGCCTGAACCAGTGACGGCCAAAATACGGTCTGCGTCGCCATCCAGCGCAAAGCCGACATCGGCCCCACCGTCTTTGACTATCGTCACCAACGCCTCAGGTGACGTTGATCCGACGCCTGCATTGATATTTTTACCGTCCGGTTCACCGCCTACGGTTAAAACGGTTGCCCCGCGGGCCGCAAACGCTTTGGCTAGGATGCCGTGCCCGGCCCCATGGGCGGCATCAACGGCGACTTTCAGGGATGAAAAATCGATATCACCCAAAGCTGACAAGATATGCGCCTGATACTTTTCGACTGCCTCACCATCTTCTATGATAATTCCGTCGGGTCCATCAGAAGCTGGCGGGTTTTGGATGAGGGCTTCCAAAGCCGTTTGATCGGCATCAGAGAGCTTTTGGCCAGTCGGTGAAAACAGCTTCACCCCATTATCATGCCAGGGGTTGTGAGACGCCGTAATCATGATCCCGAGATTGGCGCGGTGCTGACCCGTCAACCACGCTGTGGCGGGTGTTGGCAGAACACCAAGCTCGGTCACATTGACACCATAGGCTAGCAGTTGCGCTTTGAGCCGTGCCTGTATGTGCGGCCCACTTTCGCGCGTATCGCTGCCTATCACAATATGCCCGCCGACTCCGACAAGGGCCCCGATTGCGGCGCCCATACGGTCAAGGCTATCATCGGACAGCTTTCCCTCTCCAGCGCGTCCGCGAATACCGTCTGTTCCAAAGAAGCTCAATCTGATCCCACTCGTCTGCTGCGCAACTTGATTAGAACTGCGGCGTTAGCCGCCTAGACTGACTTCGCCAAGGCGGTAACGGATCAAAACTCTGCAATTCAGCAGCGCACCCGTCTTCGGCGGTTCAAATTGCCAGCTTTCGACCGCACGCAATGTTGCACTTTCAAACAATCCCGTTGGGAGAGCGCGTTCGATAGCCACGTCCGAAACGGAGCCATCGGTCGCCACATTTAAGCGAGCAATCGTCCAACCTTGTTGACCACTTCGGAACGCACGCGCGGGATAATCAGGCAGGTCGAGTTGGATAGCAGCGAGAGACTCGCCGCCAATGCAGTCTTCTGGGTCTGCATAGCCCTTCACATAAGGATCTGGCGGATATTGGCTCTGCGGCATGAACACATCAGGCGTAGCGCACGCCGCAAGTCCTAAACAAACGACACCAATAAGGCGGCGTCTCACTGTGCCTCGCCGAAGCGGCTTTCAACAAGTGTGGTGAGAGCGTCTATAGCCGATTTGGCTTCGCGACCCTCGGCGATGATCGTGATCTCTTCGCCGAAAGCTGACCCCAGTAAAAGGAGTTCCATAACGCTATCGGCCTCAACGGTTTCCGCGCAAACATCATTGTGGCTTTGCACCCAAACACGCGCATCAAAACGCCCGACAGTTTCCATAAAGGCATGGCTGGCGCGGGCATGCAGGCCCCGTCTGTTGCAAAGCGTAACTTTGGTAGAGGCCCTAGGCGTTTGGCTGGGAGCTGGCACAGCGCAATTCAGGGCCATGCCTATTCCTCCCCAGCCAAAATGCGCGACGCAATCGCGATATAGCGCTGCCCGGCATCTTTGCCCTTTACCGCCACATCTGCCAGGCTTGCATCCCGTCTGGCTTCAGCCAGTTTGATCAACATGGGTAAGTTCACACCCGCTAAGACCTCAACGCGGTTTTCTCGCAGCATAGAAATAGCGAGATTTGAGGGTGTGCCGCCAAACATATCGGTCAGAAGGATAACGCCTTTGCCTGTATCAACCGCCTCAACGGCTTTGCGGATATCGTCCCGACGGCGTTCCATATCGTCATCAGGACCGATGCAGATGGTCTCAATGGCGTCTTGAGGACCGACAACATGTTCCGTTGCCCGCTTTAGCTCAACGGCCAGAGCGCCGTGAGTGACAATGACGAGGCCAATCATTTGGCGAGGCCCGTCATGTGCAAAGAATCCGTGACATCATCCTTCCGCTAAAACGAAAAAGCGAAGAACGAGCAAGATGTTAATTGCACCTAGGCACTTTTATGACGGCGCGGCGCCTCAGGCCCGCCTCCGCGGGTTTGGCGGGGCAATTCGACAATAAAGCGCGCGCCTTCAATCGTTTCCGTCGCTGAGACGCGGTTTTCGGCCCAGATTTCCCCTTTATGCGCGGCGATAATCTGTCTGCAGATTGATAAGCCCAGACCCGAATGGCTGCCAAATTGCGCGCCTTCGGGGCGTTGTGTATAGAAGCGATCAAAAACCGTTTCGAGATTTCCGGGCGGAATACCTGGCCCGTTATCATCGACAATAATCCGCACTCGCCTATCCGTGGCTGTCGCACGGATCCGAACC
>CAWUKE010000050.1:0-12499 GCA_963922935.1 uncultured Alphaproteobacteria bacterium
GTCGTAAGCCATGGAGTCTCTTTCGAAGGTCTCTCTTTTTGGGTTTTAATAACGCTATCGCGTCAAAGCCTGCGCGTCGAGACGCTATACACCTTTGTTCCACCCTCGCGGATCGCCGGATCATAATTCATTTTTAAACGGGCGATCAGATCGTCACCTTCAGCAAGGCCCATATATGCGCCAAGCCAGAGGCCCAGGGAGGCGCTTTGCCCTTCTGTTGTGAAGAGTTTTACGCCCATCAAGCGTTGCCCAAGCGTTTGGGTCCCCGCTTTCATCCGACGCCATACATACAGAATAGTAGCTACAAAAAAGGGAGCCAGAAAAAATTGAACAGTTAGCGGCGTTATTCTTTGGCTCAACTCAATCTCTTCTACGAATGAGATCAACGAAGACGACACTAGCAAAAACGATCCAGAGAGAAGACAATAATCGATTACGCAGGACAAGAAACGCGCGCGTCGACTGGCTGGGTGACGCTCTGTGATTGGATCGTTTTTCATCTCTGACACACCGGACAGTAAAACGTACTCCGTCCACCTTGGACGCGGCGTTTGATGGGGGTGCCGCAGGTGACGCAGGGCTCGCCCTCGCGGCCATAGACGGCGAAGTCTTTTTGGAAGTAGCCGAGTGCGCCGTCGGCTTGGCGGTGATCGCGAAGGCTCGAGCCGCCCGCAGCGATGGCTTCAACAAGAACGTCTTTGATATGGCCGACGAGGCTTTCGGTCTCGGACACTTTCAACCGTCCCGCCCCGCGCCCCGGTGAAATACCCGCGCGGAACAACGCTTCGCAGACATAGATATTGCCCAACCCTGCGACGATCCGCTGATCGAGCAGGGCCAGTTTTATCTTAGTCTTCTTGCCCTTCAACGCCGTGCGCAGCACGGGCGCGGACCAATCATTGGACAAAGGTTCCGGCCCAATATGATCGAGGCGATACGGCTCGCCTGCGCCGACGAGTTCCATAAAGCCAAAGCGTCGCGGATCATTATAAGTGATGCTTACGCCGTCTTCGGTTTTGAAAACGACATGGTGATGTTTCGGGTCTGCGTCATGGGCGTGCGTAAACTCACCCAGCTGATCACCTTCTAAGACAAAGCGCCCACTCATGCCCAGATGCATGAAAAGCCGCTCACCACTTTCCAGCTGCGCTTGCAGAAATTTCGCCCGGCGGGAGAGGCACTCAATGCGCTGGCCTTCAATGCGGGCGGTAAAATCGTCCGGGAAGGGAAAGCGCAAGTCCGGGCGGTTCAGCGTGACAGAGGTAATCCGCCGCCCTTCGAGGTGTGGGGCGAGGCCACGGCGGACCGTTTCAACTTCGGGGAGTTCAGGCACCCACCGCACATAGCGCGCTGATGGTGGCTTGACGAGCGCTTTGGCACGGACCAACTGCCTCACATGACCGATCGCCCAAAACTCACCTGTGTGGCCGCCATTGCGGGTGCGCATGGCGTGCATGGTAATGTGAAGGTGAAGTCGTTCACCGACGTGCCAGAGGCGTTCGCAAACTACGGCCCGCTCTTGGACGCAAAAGGGGCGCTGCTTCTCACGCCGAAAACTGCGCGCCCCGTGGGGAAGTTCTTCTCGCTGAGTGTGGAAGAAAAGCTGACCCGCGAACAGGTCGAAGCGATGAAATCGACCAAGCTATTTGTCCCGCTCTCTGCCTTGCCAGAGCCCGAAGAAGACGAGTTTTACTATTCTGATCTGATCGGCTTGCGCGTTGTTGATCAAGACGGTGAGGACGTCGGGCGCGTTCAAGCCGTGCATGAATTTGGCGCGGGCGATACGCTCGAAATTAAACCGCCCAGTGGCCCCAGCTTCTTTCATCCCTTCACCCAAGCCGCTGTGCCGACCGTCAATCTGACTGAAGGGATGATCCGCGTTCACATTGAAGAGGCTGATGAAGCGCGCGGCGACGGCGCGCCGAAACCGTCTTAATCTGCCCGCATTTTGCGGGAACATTCCACCCTTCCAGGAATTAACCTTCCGAGTTCGTTTATCGCTGACGCGGCAGCGATTTTACGCTAGGAGGCGGATGTGAACGCGGACCCCAACATCATTACCACCCCGCCCAAGCTGATGCGCGCCATCCGCGCGGCTATGCAGGGGACAGAGTCTGTCCAAGGCCGCTTGGACGAATTCGTCATGGCCATCAGTTCGAAAATGCGTGTGGATGTGGCATCGATCTATCTGCTGCGCCCGGGCGAAGATTTGGAACTGTCGGCCACAAAAGGTCTGAAACGCTCCGCCGTTCACAAGACGCGGATGAAACCGGGCGAAGGCTTAGTGGGACATGTCGCGCTGACGGCGCGGCCCCTAAACCTGGCCGATGCGCCGGGCCACCCGCTCTTTTCCTATCGCCCGGAGACGGGCGAGGACCCGTATAAGTCTTTCCTTGGCGTACCGATCCTACGCGGCGGTCGCACGTTGGGTGTGCTGGTCGTGCAGAGCAAAGAAGACCGGACATTTTCCGAAGATGAGGTCGAAGACCTGCTGACCGTCGCCATGGTCTTGGCGGAAATCATTGTCGATGATGAACGGGTCGGTGGTCGGAAAGCGGCGCTGAAAGGGATTTCCCTCTCGCCGACCAAACCGGTGAGCTTAAAGGGCAAAGCCTTCGCGCCAGGTCTCGCGCGCGGTGTGGCGGTGCTGCACCAACCGCCGGTCCCACCCGCGAATTTGCTCGCTGAAAATATTAGCCAGGAAGAAATCCGCCTCGAAGACGCCATTATCGCGCTGCGTCGCCATGTCGATATTATGGTCTCTGGCGAAACCGCCGCCCTGACCCGTGCCTCTAAGGAAATTTATGAGGCTTACCGCACCTTCGCCTATGACCGGAAATGGGTCGGACGTTTGCGCGAAGCCGTCCATTCCGGCCTGACCGCAGAAGCCGCCGTCGAACGCGTCCGCAATGAACACCGCGCCCGCCTGATGAAGGTTCGCGATCCGTATTTGCGCGCACGTCTCCACGATTTGGAAGATCTCGCCAACCGCATGCTGCGTCTGCTGGCTGGCGAAGCGATCGCACGTGAAATCCCAGACGATGCCATCCTATTTGCCCGTGAACTTGGCCCGGCAGAACTGCTCGATTATGATCATGACAAGTTGGCCGCGCTTGTGCTGGAAGAAGGCACAGCCTCGTCTCACACGTCGATCATTGCGCGGGCGCTTGGCTTGCCGCTCGTCGGGCGCGTTGATGGCGTGCTGGACCAGATCGAAACAGGCGATGAAGTCTTGGTGGATGCGGAAGACGGCCAACTCCATCTGCGTCCTCTCGACACGACCATGTCGGGGTTCCAGATGCGGCTGAACATACGCGGGGAGATGAACCGCGCCTATGATCAGTTGCGCTTTACGCCTTGTGTGACGCGGGACGGCAAAGCGGTTTCGCTGCAGCTTAATGCGGGCTTGTTGGTTGATTTGCCCCAACTCGACATGGTGGGCGCAGACGGGATTGGGCTGTTCCGGACGGAATTCCAATTTATGGTCTCGGACTTCATGCCCCGCCTGCAGGAACAGACGGACCTCTATCGCAAAGCGCTAGACGCGGCGGGGGATCGTCCGGTGACATTCCGCACGCTCGATCTCGGCGGCGATAAAATCCTGCCTTATATGGACCCGCTACCCGAAGAGAATCCGGCCATTGGCTGGCGGGCGATCCGCATTGGCCTCGATCGGCCGGGCCTGATGCGCTACCAGCTCCGCGCACTCGTGGCGGCTGGGGCGGGGCGGCACCTGCGCGTGATGTTCCCCATGGTCACGACCGTTGACGAAATGATCGAAGCGCGGGCTTTGTTTGACCGCGAAATTGCCCGTGCGCAAAGGCTCGGCTTGGAGCTTCCCGCGAAAGTCGAAGTCGGCGTTATGCTAGAGACGCCGAGCCTCGCTTGGCAAGTCGCCCTCGTCTGTGATCACGCGGATTTCGTGTCCGTTGGCGCGAATGATTTGATGCAATTCTTCTTTGCCGCCGACCGCGATAATGCGCGGGTGGCAGACCGCTATGATCCGCTCTCGCCTGCCGCGCTGTCGATCCTCAGCTTTATTGCCGAACAATGCAACCGCGCGAATACGCCCGTCTCCGTCTGTGGGGAAATTGCGGGCCGTCCATTGGAAGCCGCCGCGCTGGTCGCGCTCGGCTATCAATCGCTGTCTATGCCCGTCACGGGCATTGGCCCAGTCAAAAGCACGCTGCTGGGTCTGGATGCGGGCGCGCTGAAAGAGGCGATCTTGCCCGACCTGCGTGTCACCACGCGCGAACGCACCTTGCGGGATCGGGTGCGCGAATTCTGCCTCGACACAGGTGTGCCGGTTTAGCGCACGCGGCGAACGTCCTGCCGCTTTTAAACGTAGTCTAATTATGAAGCTTTCGCCCCTTTTTGCTCTGCCGCTTTTGGCCTTGATTGCGTGCAGCGGCAACGTTGAAGACGCAGCGCCATCCGTGAGCGAAGCGGTGGATGTGACGATCTCTGACGCCTCTATTGACATGACCGCCGCTGCCGATCCTGTCCCGATGAGTGGCCGGGTTACCTTGTCTGTTGATCGCCTGATTGAAGAGCTGGATCCCAATAATTGCCTGGTGATGATGCAGGTCGAAAACGGCACAGACGAAACGCTTTCGGCGGGTCTTTTTGCTTTCGACGTCGAAGGCGACGGGGACCGCGCGGGCGGCAATATGTTCCCGCAAACCGTGGCGCCCGGCGAACGGGCCACAGCGCAGGTCATCCTGCCGGGCCGCACCTGTTCAGTCGCCGAGAAAATTGTCGGCGGGCAACCCGCCTGTATGACCGCCGCTGAAGAGCTGTGTCTCGACCGCCTTGATTTCGAAGACGGCGAGGTTGATTTCACACTCAATGACTGAGCCCAAGACGGACGATATGTCCAAGCCCTCTGACGCGGCTGAAGGAGCCGTCACAGCGCGGCTGCTCTCCCAGATTTCAGGGGTCTCAGAGGCGGCGTGGGACGCGCTGCTCCCGCCGGGGCAGCATCCCTTTTTAAGCCACCGTTTTCTGTATGCGCTGGAAGCCTCAGGCTGCGCGAGTGCTGAAACGGGCTGGGCGCCGCGCCATGTCTGGGTGGAAGACGCAGACGGCCAAGCCATCGCTGCCGCCCCGCTTTACACCAAGATGCACAGCCAAGGCGAATATGTGTTCGATCACGGTTGGGCGGATGCGTTGCAGCGCGCAGGGCTACCTTATTATCCCAAGCTACAATGCTCCGTCCCGTTCACGCCCGCTACAGGCCCGCGCCTGCTCGCGCCCACAGAAGCGGGAAAGATGGCCGCGCTCGGCGCGATGGTGCAGGCGGCGGAACAGCTGGATTGTTCCGGCACGCACCTCACATTCCTCACAGACGAAGATCGCGCCCTGACAGAAAAAGTCGGCCTGCTGCAACGCCGCGATCGACAGTTTCATTTTATCAATCGCGGCTATGAAAGTTTCGATGATTTCCTCGCCAGCCTTAGCTCGCGCAAGCGCAAGAATATCCGCAAGGAACGGGCCAAGGCCCAGAGCCAGGTCACGATCCGCCGCCTGTCCGGCAACGATCTGCGCGAAGAGCATTGGGACACATTCTATCGCTGCTATCTGGATACCGGCGCGCGGAAATGGGGGCGGCCTTATCTGAACCGCGAGTTTTTCGCCCGCATTCACGAGACCATGGCGGATGAGATTGTGCTGGCTATGGCGTGGCAGGACGATACGCCGATTGCGGCCGCGCTCAACTTTGTCGGCTCAGACGCGCTCTATGGCCGGAATTGGGGCTGCCTCGCCCATGTGCCGTTTCTGCACTTTGAGCTCTGCTATTATCAAGCGATTGAAGAGGGCATTGCCCGCGGCCTGCCCAAGGTCGAAGCGGGCGCGCAAGGCGAACATAAACTCGCCCGCGGCTATGAACCCGTCACGACCCATAGCGCGCACTACCTGACCCATCCGGGCCTACGCGACGCGGTCGCAGACTATCTCGACCGCGAACGCCAAGCGGTGGATTGGGATGTAAACGTGCTGGCGAAGCACACACCGTTTCGCAAAGACGGCTCGTGACAAGGCCGGGCTCTAAGTCTAACGGGAGCCCATGACCCTCCACGCCCCCTACGATCCTGACAATATCTTCGCGAAAATTCTGCGGGGGGAGATGCCGTGTGCGAAGATCACAGAAACGGATCACGCTATCGCCATTATGGATGCCTTTCCACAAACGCGCGGCCATTGCTTGGTGATACCGAAGGCGCCGTCGCGGAATTTGCTAGAGGTCGCGCCTAAGGATATTGGACGGGTTTACGGCCTCGTGCAACGCATCGCCAAAGCGGTCGATAAGGCGCTCTCACCCGACGGGATCATCACGCTCAACTATAATGGCGCGCCGGCCGGGCAGACCGTCTTTCACACCCATATTCACGTGATCCCCCGCTATGAGGGTGAGGCAATGGCGGGGCATGGATCGGCCGGTATGGCCGACCCTGCGGAGTTAAAAGCGCTCGCGGAACATATTGCTGCGGCGCTGCCAGAGTAGGTTTATTCCGTATCGACTTCTAAAGTCTCGCCGCCGACACTAATGGCGAGATCCGGTTCATCTGCGTTGAAAAACATGAAGTAGCTCAGCACAGCGACAGCCACGACGAGCCCGCCAATAATAAAATAAGAGAATTTATTGGATGATTGATCTGACATTATTTTTCCTCCTTAATATATCCTATTAACTCAGGACCCGTCAGTTTGGTTCCATTTGCGAGCCAATATGGACAATGAACGCCTCGTCCTGATCAGAGAGAGGTGTTGGTGCGCCTAAGCCGGCGCAACATCCAGGCGGCGTAGGCCGCCACTCGTCTCCTTCATTTCAAACTCAAACGCGTCCCCTGCGGCGCTGATGGCGTCGATTTCATAAACGATATTGCCATTGGCGCGGATTGACCGTTCAGAGAAAACGACTTTGGCGTCTGGGTGTGCGACTTCGAACTCGACACGAACGGCGGCTGGAAAGCTCTCGAACGGGGTTTCCCACTCAATTTCTAACAAGGTGCCGTCGGGTGTGACGTCGATCTCGACATGGTGACCAAAGGGGTCAAAGCCGCCAATTTCGTAAACCAAAGCGCCGTCTTCGGTCTCTGTGCCAAATTCTGTAAAGCCGAGATCAGGCGCGTAGTATCGGGCGGTTTCCATGACGGCGGCGGGCACAGTAGCGCGATTAATTTGCGTATTATCAGCGCCGCCCGTTTGGGCAGAGGCAAGGGGGGCAACGCCGATGAGGGCGAGGGCGAGAAGGGGGCGAAACATGGCGTGTCTCCAAAAAAAGCCAGGGTAATTTTCGCCGCGCCGCTAGTCGCGTTTCATGTCAGGGGGCTGACGATCCGAACAAGCTTAGGCAACGTTTTCGCGGCAGTTTCACGTCAAAACCCTAACGTATTTTAAGGGTTGTTTTGGTCAGGCTTGACGCTGGACAGGGCCTACAGAAAGAACTGCGTCGCCGGATTCTCAGTCTCTTCCCAGATTGGAAAGCCAATCGCCGTGAGGCTTTCGATCAGCGCCTTTTTATCGCCATGGGGCAATTGAAATCCGCAGAAGACATGGCCTTCTGCCGCGCCGTGATTGCGGTAATGGAACAGGCTAATATTCCAGCGCGCATCCAGCGCGGAGAGGAATTGGCCGAGCGCACCCGGTCGCTCAGGGAACTCCACCCGGAAAAAGACTTCCGGAATGTCCGCATTCACGCGTCCGCCGACCAGATGGCGGAGGTGGCGTTTGGCGAGGCGATCTTCTGACAGGTCTCGCGCTTCCACGCCTGCGGCTTGGAGATCAGCCAGAATATGGTCCCGCGCTTCGCGCTCGCGGGTCTTTAAGCCCACCAGCAAATGCGCCTGGGCTTCGTCCTGATAGCGGTAGTTGAACTCGGTCACGGCGCGGTGGCCCAGCGCCTCAACAAAGCGGCGAAAGGCCCCGCGCTGTTCCGGAATGATGGCGGCCAGCAACATTTCCTCGCCCGCGCCAAACTCGGCGCGTTCGACCATATGGCCGATCCGGTCAAAGTTCACATTCGCGCCAGACACGGTGACGACGCAGTCGCCGTCTGGCGCCGTACCCGCCGCCACGTCCGCCCGAAGCCCAGCCAAGGCGAGCGCGCCGGCGGGTTCGACCACCGTGCGGGTCAGTTCAAAAATATCCCGCGCCGCCGCGCTGATCGCATCATTAGAAACGGTGACGCTGCCCACGCCAAGTTGGGTGCAAATCTGGTAAGTCAGTTGGCCAAACGTCCGCACGGCGACCCCGTCTGCAAAGCCGTCCACATGGTCAAGCGGGACAGGTCGACCCGCCGCTTTCGCCGCCGCCCAAGTCGCTGCACCGATGGGTTCGACAGCGATGATTTGCGTCGACGGTGAAACATGGCGCGCCCAGGTGCCGATACCGCTGACCAGCCCGCCACCGCCTGTGCAGACATAGATCGCGGCCACATCGCGCGGGGCCTCATCGAAGATTTCCCGCCCGACTGTGCCTTGGCCCGCAATGACATCGATCTCATCAAAAGGATGGATAAAGGTCGCGCCCGTTTCTTCCGCCCACTCCATCGCGGCAGTGCAGGCTTCGTCATACGTATCGCCGACGAGCTTCGTTTTCGCCCCGCGCGCTTCGACCGCCGCGACTTTAATGGCGGGCGTGGTGACGGGCATAAAGATCGTCGCGGCTACGCCAAAATGCGCGGCGGACTTCGCAATACCTTGGGCGTGGTTACCGGCACTCGCCGCGCAGACGCCTTTGTGTTTTTGCGTATCTTTTAAGGCCGCCATCCGGTTCGCCGCGCCGCGGATTTTAAACGAGAAAACGTCCTGTAAATCTTCACGCTTCAACCAGACATTCCGGCCCAGTTCGTCCGAGAGTTTCGGCGCAAATTGCAAAGGCGTGCGCTCCGCCAGCGCATAGACTTTCGCCGCCCGGATGCGCGCGGCAAGATCATCGAGGTCGACCGGATCAGCCAACGGCTTCAACCTGTCCCGCGATCCACTCACCGACTTGCGCGGTCGAGAGAGACCCACCAAGATCACCGGTCGTCTGCCCGGCTTCTAGGGCCGCTGAGACGGCGGCGTCTATCGCGTCGGCTTCCTCTGATAAACCAAAGGAAAGTCGCAACATCCATGCCGCAGACAGGATCATGGCCAGCGGGTTAGCTTTACCTTCGCCCGCAATATCCGGCGCGCTGCCATGGATGGGTTCGAACATCCCGACAGAACCGTGGGAGAGCGAGGCGCTGGGCACCACGCCCATCGACCCAGCCAGAACGCTCGCCTCATCGGTCAAAATATCGCCGAACATATTTTCCGTTAGCACGACGTCAAAGCTCGTCGGTTTGGTCAGCATGTGCATGGTCATGGCATCGACGAGAAGGTGTTCGAGCGTCACGTCGGGATAGTTTTTCGCGACGCGTTCCACGACCTCGCGCCAGAGGCGGGACGTTTCCAGCACGTTGGATTTATCGACGGAGGTCACTTTGCCTTTGCGCCCACGCGCTAGATCAAACGCCTTAATCGCGATGCGCTCCACTTCGGCCTCAGAATAACGGCAGACGTCAAACGCGCCCTGATCATCCCGGCCTTTATCGCCGAAATAAATCCCGCCCGTGAGTTCACGCATGACGACAAAGTCGGTCCCTTCTAAGACGTCCCGTCGGATCGGCGCGCGATCAATCAGGGCCGGATCGGGCGCGCAGGGGCGGATATTGGCGTAGAGGTTCAGGCGCTTACGCAAAGGCAGAAGCGCGCCGAGTTCCGGTCGATCCGCGCCTTTCAAATGATCCCATTTCGGCCCCCCGACCGCGCCCAGCAGGATCGCCCCGGTTGTCTGGCAGCTTGCAAACGTCTCCTCCGGCAGCGGCTTCAACCCCGCATCAATCGCGGCGCCGCCAACCAGATGGTGCTCCGGCTCCAGCGTATGGCCGAAGCGGTTCGCTGTCGCGTTCAGAACGGCTAGCGCCGCTTCGCCGACTTCCGGCCCGATCCCATCGCCGGGGAGGTATGTGAAATTGATATTCATCGCATAATCTCGGATTTAATCTCGAGCGGCTTCAAAAGCGGCAATGGCGTCTGATTGGCCTTGCAGATATCCCAGCTCGTCGACGCCTTCCATCAGGCAGTGAGCGGAGAAATCGTCGATCTCAAACCCAAACGTCCCGCCATTGCCAGGCAGGCGGACCTCGCGCGCGGCCAGATCGACCGTGACGTCTGCGCCCGGATGATCGAGCAACCATTGATGGGCGCGAGGCTCAATGACGATGGGCAGTAGGCCGTTCTTGACCGAGTTCGTGCGGAAGATGTCGGCGATCTCGCTGCTGATCACAACGCGGAAGCCATAGTCGGTTAACGCCCAAGGCGCATGCTCTCGGGAACTCCCACACCCAAAATTATGCCCGCCGATGAGGATTTGGCTCGCTTGCGCCTCTTCTGAATTAAGCAGATGATCAGTCGGCGACCCGTCCTCATTCCACCGCCAATCGTGAAAAGCGTGAACACCGAGCCCGTCGCGCGTCGTCACAGACAAAAACCGCGCCGGAATGATCTGATCTGTATCGATATTTTCGGCCGGCAGGACGACCGTGGGCGAGGTGATTTTGGTGAGGGGTTGGGGCATTGCTACGGCCTTTGAGATGTGTGGCGCCGCAAAAGCACGATATGGGACACGGCTGTGGCAACGAAGGCGGATACGTAGAACAGTGCAAAGCCGAGCCTGCGCAATATGCTGCCAAGGTCTGAATAGGCTACGACATCGCCAAGGGTTCGCACTATTTCTAAAAGTGGAAATAGTGCGAGAGCAATAACCGCCCAAAGAATCCATTCTTTCTGGATCATGGATTTACCCCCAACCCCGCCACACTCGTCACCACACCCGCCACCGCACTTGCCGCCGCTGTCTCCGGGCTGGCCAGCACGGTCCGCGCGCCCGGTCCCTGCCGACCTGCGAAGTTGCGGTTGGACGTGCTGACGACCAGTTCGCCCGGTTCGGCCTTATCCCCATTCATGGCGATGCACATGGAACAGCCCGGTTCGCGCCACTCCGCGCCGGCCGCGCGGATGATCGCATCGAGGCCTTCGGCTTCGGCCTCCGCCTTCACAGATTCTGATCCCGGCACGACGATCATGCGGACGCCGTCCGCGACCTTTCGGTCTTTCAGGATGTTGGCTGTCGCGCGCATATCTTCCAGGCGCCCATTGGTGCAAGACCCGACAAAGACGCGGTTGACCGTCTGCGTGCTCAAGGTCTCGCCAGCCTTGACCTGCATATAGTCGAGCGCTTTGGCGTCGGCTTCATTGGTCGCGGTTGGGATGGGCGCATCGATCGGCGCGGCGTGACCCGGATGGGTGCCATAGGTCGCCATCGGGCGGATGGCGGCGGCGTCCATCGTGACGACTTTATCAAAGGTCGCGCCCGCATCGGTTTTGAGGTCGCGCCATTTTTTAACAGCCCCATCAAAGTCTTCCGGCACATGCGGCCGCCCAAGTAGATACTCAAACGTCGTCTCGTCCGGCGCGATGAGGCCGCAGCGCGCGCCCGCTTCGATCGACATGTTACAGACCGTCATCCGGCCCTCCATGCTCATGTCTTCAAAGACTTTGCCGCGATATTCCAGCGCGTAGCCTGTCCCGCCGCCGACGCCAATTTCGGCAATGATGGCGAGGATGACGTCTTTGGGCGTCACGCCCGGCTGCAGCTCGCCCGTGAGTTCAATCGCCATCGTCTTGGGCTTGCGCATCAGCAGGCATTGCGTGGCGAGCACGTGGCCGACTTGCGTCGTGCCAATGCCAAAAGCGATGGCGCCAAAAGCCCCATGCGTCGATGTGTGGCTGTCGCCGCAGACAATGGTCATGCCGGGCTGTGTTGCGCCCAGCTCCGGCCCCATGACGTGGACGACCCCGCGGGCATCCGAGTCCCAGCCATGGGTTTCGATGCCGTGCGCGCTTGCATTGTCCAGCAGCGTCGCGACTTGGCGCTCAGACTGTTCAGATACGTAAAGCGGATTGCCGTCCGCGTCTTTCAAGGTCGGCGTCGAATGATCAATCGTCGCCAGCGTCCGGTCCGGGCGACGCACGGGCAGGCCACGCTCGCGCAGGACGGTGAAGGCCTGCGGGGAGGTGACTTCGTGGATCAGATGCAGGTCGATATAGAGCGTCGCCGGGTTAGAGGCTGACTCCTTTGTTACCACATGCGCGTCCCAGATTTTATCGAAGAGGGTTTTCATTATCCTTCGGTCCGTTTTGCGGCGCGGCGTTCAGCCCGAGCGATACGGCGGGCCTCATCATGGCGTAACGTCTTCGTCGACTTCCAATGTGCGACCAAGAACGAGGTCACGGCTCCGATGCCAAACAGTATTATCTCGAAATTGATTGGCCATCGACCGCTATCGATTGCCATCCAACCGAGCAGGAGCATGAACAACGTAAACAGGACCGCCTGTACATAAAGTACGACCGTGGCGATTTTCAGAGCGAATTCCATCCTAATGCTGCGCCGCGATGCTGGCTTCGCG
>CAWUKE010000051.1:0-12430 GCA_963922935.1 uncultured Alphaproteobacteria bacterium
CCGTCAAGATCTACCACAAGCATCCACTCTGCGCCCGCATCGTGATAGCCTTTGGCGACGTCAATCGGATCAAGGTCGTAGTCTGTCCGGTCCGAAAAGCGACCTTTGAACAGGCGTACACAACGCCCATCCATCAAATCTATGGCGGGAAAGATCATAGTTGCGCAAAGGCCTTCAAAATCGCGGCGCCGGTCGCAGACGATCGCTCTGGGTGGAATTGACAGCCACGGACGTTCTTATGTCGCGTGATTGCCGTAAAAGATTGGCCATAGGTCGAGGCCGCAATAGTGTTGCCGCTGACAGGGGCGGCGAAAGAGTGGACGAAATAGGCGTAATCGCCTTCCTTTAGGTCTGCCGTGATGGGGTCATCTTTCAAATCTCTGAGCGTATTCCAGCCCATATGCGGTGAGGGGAGGTCGCCTGTGTCCAACGTCCCGACATGGCCGGGCACAAGGCCGAGGCCCTCCACGGTTTGTCCGCCTTCCTCCAGTGTTTCGAACAAAAGCTGCATGCCGAGACAAATGCCGAGGACCGGCTGCGTAAGGATTTTCAATGTGTCGAGAAGCCCGGCCTCTTCGATTTTCTGCATCGCATAAGGGGCTGCGCCGACGCCAGGGATCAGGACCCGGTCTGCGCTGGCGATCTCGGCCGGGTCGTCACTGACCTTGCTGGTGATACCCAGCCGGTCAAAGGCAAAGCCCACACTGGCGAGATTCGCCACTTTCGTATCCACAATCAGGACAGACATGGTCTTAGAGGACACCTTTTGTCGACGGCATGTCAGAGCCGGACTTAGCCAGGGCTGGGCGTAGGGCGCGGCCTACACCTTTGAAGCAGGCTTCGATAATGTGGTGGCTGTTTTCCCCGTCGACTTCGATCTGGATCGCCGCGCCGAGCGTTTGCGCGAGGCTTTCAAAAAAGTGCGGACACATTTCGACGGGAAACTCGCCGACATGATCAGACGGGAACTTACCCTTAAACGTCATGGCTGGACGGCCGGAAAGGTCGATCGCCACGCGCGCTTGCGTTTCGTCCATCGGCATCACAAAGCCGTAGCGGCCAATGCCGCGCTTATCGCCTAAGGCCTGCTTCAGGGCTGTGCCAAAAGCCAGAGCCGTGTCCTCGACCGTGTGGTGCGCGTCAATCTCCAGATCGCCTTTCACAGAACAGGTCAGGCCAATTCCGCCATGTTTGGCAATTTGCTCTAGCATATGATCATAAAAACCGAGGCCGGTGTCGATCTTTGTCGCCTTGGGATCATCCAGATTGACCCGGATGGCGACATCCGTTTCTTTGGTTGTTCGGAAGACTTCGCCGACACGTTCCGACTTCGCTTTCTTTGCGGTGATGCCGAGAGCGACGAGTGCCAGATCATTTTCTTCAGGTGTCCCGATGGACAAACGGAAGTGATTAGAAATCTTCGACCGGAAATCCCGAATACGGACATTGGCCCGGGTGAATGCGGCGAGCATCTTTTCGGGATCGGTGGCTTCAAACAAGATGAAGTTTGCGTCAGAAGCATATGATTTTGCGACGAAAGGCGATTGATCCAGCAATCCCGCCAGGCGATCACGTTCTTCGATCAGGATCGTCCGACGCTCTTCCAGCACAGCCATAGCAGGCGCGGAAAGCGCGGCCATCGCCGTATCGATCACGGGCTTTGGTATAGGATAGGGTGGGATCACCTTGAGCATCAAATCGATGACAGCCGGATCGGCGATTGCCGCGCCCAAACGAACACCCGCTAAGCCGTAGAGCTTTGAAAGTGTCCGCGTCACGATCAGATTTCGCGGGCGGTCCGCTGCCATAGAGGGCTTATCGGAAAACTCAACGTAGGCTTCGTCCAGCACAACAATACCGTTGCTGATGTCGCAGGCGCGCTTCACGTCGGCGGCGTCCAAGCTGTGACCTGTTGGGTTGTTGGGCGAGCAGAGGAAGGTCACCTTCGGCTGATCGGCTTCAATGCGGGCAATGACAGCGTCCATGTCCGTCGTAAGGTCTGCGCGCGAGGGGACATCAATCAGATCACAGCCATTCAGAGCGGCGACGGTCTGGAAAAAGCTAAAGGTCGGCGAGCTGATCAGGATGCTGTCTTGGCCGGGCTCGCAGAAAACGCGGACGATTACGTCGAGCACTTCGTCCGCGCCGCGACCCATGACGACTTCATTGGCGCTCACACCATAAATGTCAGCGAGGCGTTGGCGTAGAGGCCCAGGTTGTTGCGCTGGATAACGGTTATATCCGTTCACTGCTGCTGTGCCGGGTGGGGGTGCCCACGGGCTTTCATTCGCGTCGAGGTGCAGCGCGCCTGTGCTTTCGCCCCGCGCGCTATAGGCTTTCATCGCGACTATGTTGAGTCGCGCGATCTGTTCTGCCCAATTGGTGCTCATGACATCGACTCCAGTCGGAGCGTTACCGCATTTCTGTGGGCGTCTAGGCCTTCCATATCGGCTAGGCGCTCAACCGTTGGCCCGAGGCTTTTCAGGCCGCGCTTCGTGAGTTGCTGCACGGACACATATTTTAGAAAAC
Organism: uncultured Alphaproteobacteria bacterium; assembly: GCA_963922935.1. Taxonomy (GTDB): domain Bacteria; phylum Pseudomonadota; class Alphaproteobacteria; order Caulobacterales; family Maricaulaceae; genus Litorimonas. Next base: position 2,530 of record CAWUKE010000051.1, read on the forward strand.
TATCGAGTGTAATCCCGGAATAGGCGCGCGCCGCGCCGTTTGTGGGCAGGGTGTGATTAGTGCCAGACGCATAGTCACCGACGCTTTCCGGTGTCCAAGGACCTAAGAAGATTGAGCCCGCATTGCGGATTGCTGGAACGAAGAGCTCTGGCTGTTCTGTTTGCACGATCAAATGTTCGGGTGCGTAGCGGTTGACGACATCGACCAGTTCGGCGCGATCATCTGTCACGATCATTCGGCCATGCGACAGGGCTTCACGCGCGATTTTGGCGCGCGAAAGGCCTTCGAGTTGATTGTCAATTTCGACGAGGATTTGATCAGCGACATTAGGGCAGCAGGATACGCAAACGACTTGCGCGACTTTGTCATGCTCGGCTTGGCTTAATAGGTCTGAGGCGACGAAGGCGGGGTTTGAGGCCTCATCACACAGGACCATCGCTTCAGACGGGCCAGCAGGCATATCGATCGCCGGGCCTCCCGGTTCTTGCGCCGCGAGAGACTTGGCCGCGGCGACATAGGCATTGCCGGGGCCGAAGATTTTATCGCATTTTGGAATAGACTCTGTCCCGTAGGCAAGGGCGGCAACGGCCTGCGCCCCACCGACGGCAAAGACATGGGTCACACCACATCGATAGGCGGCGGCGAGGATTACGGGATCGATTTGCCCATCTTTGCCGGGGGGCGTGACGACAACGCGCTGACGGCAACCGGCGACCTTAGCGGGTGTGGCCAGCATGATCAGCGTGGAGACAAGCGGTGCGGTGCCACCCGGCACATAAAGCCCTGCCGTATCAATGGCACGGACTTCGCGGCGACACGTCACGCCAGGTTCTGTTTCGACTTCGATGTCCTGCGGCATTTGCGCGGCGTGGAAAGTTTTGACGTTACGACGCGCGCGTTCGATGACTGTTTTGTCTTTGGCGGGCAGGGCATCCCAAGCGGCTTTGAGTGTTTCACGTGAAACAGTCAGGACGACATCAGCGTCGCTGTCAAAACGGCGCGTATAATCAGCGAGCGCCGCATCACCCCGTGCATTGACGTCATCCATAATATCGCGCACACGCGCGAGAAGGTCCGGATCAGAAATAAGCTCCGGGCGGGCGAGGGCACTATCGCGCGACGCCTCATCCATTGATGTCCAAGCGTAGCGTTTCATTGAACTAAGCCATCATCTTTTCAATCGGCAGAACAAGGATCGCCCGCGCGCCCCGCGCCTTGAGGTCCTCCAGCGTTTCCCAGAAAACAGTCTCTGTACAGACGGCCTGCATCGAGACCAAACCACTATCGCCGCCGAGCGGCACAATGGTCGGCGCGTCAGACCCAGGGAGCAGGGCCGTGATTGCCTCGACTTCGCTGGCTGGCGCATTCAGCATGATATACTTTGTTTCCTTGGATTTGATCACACCGTCGATACGCCGTTTCAGTTTTTCTACGAGTTGCGCTTTGTCGGCGTTCAACGTGCGACTGCTTTGGATCAGCACGGCCTCAGATTCGAGGATTGTCTCAAACGCGTCCAACCCATTGGCTTCCAAGGTCGCGCCAGAGCTGACAAGATCACAGATACTTTCCGCGACGCCAATAGAGGGCGCAAGCTCAACCGCGCCTTTCATCTCGACGAGACGCGCTTCAATGCCACGCTTCTTGAGAAAATCACCTGTAACCCCGGGATAAGTCGTTGCGATGCGGGTGCCAGCAAGATCGTCCGCGCTTTGGACTTTACCGCGCTCCGGGGCGGCGAGGCAGAGTTTGCAGCGGGAGAAGCCGAGCCGCATTGCAATTTGCGCGTCCACATCGCCTGTCAGCTGTTCTTCGACGAGTGTATTCTCACCGACAATGCCAATGTCCGCCGCATCATTAGAGACAAAACTCGTAATGTCGTCATCCCGCACGAGCAGCAGGTCGATCGGCATATTCTTGACCCGCACGAGCAAACTGCCGCCGCGAATAGAAAAGCGTAGGCCACATTTTTTCAGCAGCGCAAAGCTGTCGTCAGCGAGACGGCCCTTCTTTTGGAGGGCGATACGAAGTCGTTCAGTCATGGGTCTATTCAGTCAGTCTGTTCCAGCAGCAGCCGGTAGCCACCATGGGGTTCATCGCGTAGGAAACGGGCCACACGACCAATCGTTGTTGTGCTCACGCCTGTTTGTGCATTGATATCGCGGTAGGAGAGTTCGCCTTCATTGAGCATCTCTGCGACGCGCCAGCGCTCGGCCAGTGCCCGCAACTCAGCTGGCGTGCACAGGTCGATCAGCACGGCGCGCATGTCCTCTGACGTTTCTACACGTGCCAAGGCATCGCACAATTTATCGGTTACATCATTCGTCATAGCGTGTTAGCGCGCTAATACATTTGCGAGTAACTTGGTCAAGCCAAAATGTGCAGTTTGCGAACAGTCGTCATCCGCTAGGAATTATGATACGGTTGTAAGGCATGATCGGGGGCGAAAGATATGCCACAATATTGGAAACTGAAAGCACGCACTGGCGAGAGTGAGGCGCGAAAGACGGAGCGATTGCGAACCATTGCGGGCTTAAAACGTCTTCGCGCTGCGCTGAAAGAACACTTCCTGGCTAAAGTCCCGAGCGGAGAAGAGCCGCCGGATCGGATGAAAACGGTGCGGATTTGTACGTGGAACTTACGGGATTTCGGGACGAAGAAATATGGCGGTCGCGATACGGACGAACCCATTCACTACATCGCCGAGATTATCTCCAACTTTGATATTGTCGCCGTTCAAGAGGTGAAAGCGGACATGCGGGATTTCCGTCGTGTGCTGTCTATGCTTGGCCCTGACTGGGATTATCTCGCCACAGATGTGACCGATGGCAGCTTTGGCAATGGCGAACGGATGGTCTTCTTGTTCAATACCACCCGCGCCCGCTTTTCAAACATTGCTGGGGAGCTCACTCTGCCGGACGGCAAGAAAATTCTCGCCAGCTTTGGCGAACGCCTCAAGTTGGAGGAGGGGATTGCCCTTAATCTGCCAGACGGCACTGATTTGTCGGGCGTTTATGAAGCCCGATCGGAAAAGGCGCGGACGCGCATCAAATTGGACGAGGATGTCAACATACCCTTGCCAGCAGGCACGACAATGCGCTTGCCGGACGGCGCGTCCTTATCCGTGGCGAGAGGGGCGACCGTCACACGCCCTGCTGGAACGCGCGGGCAAGTCCAGATCGACGTGCCGCAAAGGCAGGTTGAAGGCGAGCATTTCCGTCTTCGTTTTCCAGGGAGTGCGCTGGATGAGAGCTTTAAGCAATTTGCGCGCACGCCTTATATTGTCAGCTTTCAGACCGGCTGGCTGAAAATCAACTTGGCAACGGTGCATATCTATTTTGGATCAAATGAGGATGAGGCCCTATTAGCGCAGCGTCGTCGCGAGATTGAAAGTCTGACAGAAGCCCTTGGGGATCGGGCGAGGGCGCAGATGAAAAGTGATCCGGATAATCGAACCGTTACGGCCTTGCTCGGTGACTTTAACATCCTAAGCCCCGAGCATGAGACAATGTCTGCGTTGGAACGCAACGGGTTTGAAGTCCCACCAGAGATCCGGACGATTCCGGGGTCCAACGTTGATAAGACAAAAGCCTATGATCAAATCGCTTTTTGGGAGCCGCGCCGCAACCGTGGCTATGCGAAAGTCGACATTCAAAGTGCCGACGTGTTCGATTTCTTCGAACATGTATACCGCGAGTCTGATCAGGATGATTATCTACCGGGCGTTTCGCGCGGTCGATATCGGACGTGGCGAACTTTCAAGATGAGTGACCACTTGCCGATGTGGGTCGAACTGACGTCTGATTTCTCAGATAATTATATCGATGCGCTGGACGAGGACGGGTCTGTCTAGACCGAGGCCTTAAGTCTAAAGCGTCTGAAGGATCAGGAGGACCCGCGGGCGGGGCGGGATTCGAACCCGCGAAGGAGTTGCCCCCTTGCCGGTTTTCAAGACCGGTGCATTCAACCACTCTGCCACCCGCCCACGGGTGAGGGCGCGCATAGTCCGGCTTTGACGATCTCGCAAGCGCTTCACTGCGCTTCATGCAGATTTTTACCACCCGCTAACCAAAGCGCTTAGCGCTTCGCTCACCACACAAATTGAGGGCTCATTCACCGCGTCTGCGAACGCGGATTTAGCACTGTTGCGTCTACAAGCGGGACTGTGACGAGGTGCAACGATCAATTCGTCGCAAAGGTCTGGGTGCCGTGGGGGCGCTGAATTTGGAACCGGGTGAGGTGAGTGATGGACAAAGCGATTAAGCTGCTAGCGATAATGTCTCTCTTTGGAGTGTGCGCGACAGGCTGCGCGACAACCAGCATCACGCAAAAAGTAGCTGGCGCGCCGATTACGTTTAAAATCGCGCCTGAGGGTGTGCAGCTGACAGCGCTCGATCTGCCGGGACGCCCGAGTGCAACGATCCCGTTCTCAACGCCAAAGTCTGGCGGGGCTGCACCTTATACACCCCCTGTTATCCCGCAAGGCCGTGTTTTTGACCAGAGCCAGGTCGATACGCAACTCTATAAGCATCAGCGGGTCGGTAAGACTTATCGGATTATGGGGAAAAGCTATACGCCTAAACATGAGCCAGGCTACAACGTCGTCGGGATGGCGAGCTGGTATGGCCCGAATTTCCACGGCAAACCGACCGCCACAGGCGAGACGTTTGACAAACGCGATATTACGGCCGCGCATCCGACCTTGCCGCTAAACTCAATGTTATTCGTAACGAACCTTGAAAATGGCCGGACCTTAATGGTGCGCCTGAACGATCGCGGGCCTTTTGCGAAAAACCGGATTATCGATCTCTCAGAAGCGTCTGCTGAAGCGCTCGGCATGAAGCATCAAGGTACCGCGCGTGTCCGTGTCCAATATGCCGGTCCAGCTGATCCAATGGCGTCCCGTCATACACTGCCGAAACGCGCCCCGCGTCCAGCACCGATACCACTCGATCAATTGGAAGAAAACATTGTCGAAGCGCCAAAGCCACAATTTGTGCCTTTCGTGCCGCCAGCAGCGCCAGCTCCGGCCCCCTATCGTCCAGACTTTGAAACGCCAGCAACGCCTGCGCCGATTGCGCCAGGCGGACCGCAGCGCCTGCCTGAAAGCGACCTGCCGAGCGGTGGCGATGTCACGCTGATCATCAAAGGCCCAATCCATGTGGCCAAGGCCGATGAAACGGACGCGCCGAAATGGATCGCTGAGCGGATGGAGACACGCTAAGCTGCCTTGAAGCGACCGCATTTTCCATGCATCTAATTTGGGCGTCCTCCGGGCGCCCATTTTGATTCTAATGACCGGATTGTCCTTCCTAGGTTCCATGAAACGCTTTTTCACCTCTCTCCTTCTGACCGCTCTGCCGATGAATGCAGCGGCGCAATTCCAAACGGATGCGCCACAGGCGGTGATCCTCGATCACGAGACAGGGATTGTCTTGTTCGAAAAGAGCGCGCGCGAACCTTTGCCGCCTGCCTCCATGACGAAGATCATGACGGCGCATCTTGTCTTTGAAGCGCTAGCTGCTGGGGACATCAGCGAAGACACAGAGTTCACCGTCTCCGAAGAAGCGTGGCGTCGCGGCGGCGCAGCTTCCGGCAGCTCGACTATGTTTTTGGACGTCGGGTCTCAAGTGCCGGTCATCGATTTGCTCCGCGGTGTAATCATTCAATCGGGCAATGATGCCTGTATCACTTTGGCGGAAGGACTTGCCGGTAGCGAAGACGCCTTCGCGCGCCGCATGACGGAGCGCGCTCGGGATATGGGCCTTAGCAGCGCGACATTCTTAAACGCGACAGGCTGGCCCGATGAAGGACATGAGATCAGCACATTGGATTTGGCCAAATTGGCACGAGAGCTGATCCAGACCTTCCCGGATCGCTACACACTTTATGCCGAGCGGAGTTTTACCTGGAACGATATTACCCAAGCTAATCGCAATCCTTTGCTGGGTCGGTTCACGGGCGCGGATGGCGTGAAAACGGGTTCAACCTCTGTCTCAGGCTACGGACTTGTCGGATCGGCAGAGCGTGACGGGGTTCGCCGGACGATTGTGATCAATGGCCTAGGGAGCCAGTCAGAGCGCCGCGCGGTGGCGCTTGAGATCATGACCGCCGCTTTCCGAGATTTTGACGTGGTAGACCTCTTTAAGAGCGGTGACGCTGTGGGTGAAATCGGTGTCTATATGGGGCAGGAAGACGACGTGGAATTGGTCCTAAGAGACGATATTCAGCTCGGCGCTCACAGAAGCGAGCAAGACGCGTTTACCGCCGAAATCGAATATAAGGTCGCGCCTGCGCCCGTTATGGCAGGCGATAACCTAGCAGATCTGGTCATTTTGCAGTCCGGCGCGGAAGTGGGGCGTTATCCGCTCTATGCGCAGGGCTCTGTTCCCCGTAAGGGTTTCTTTGGTCGCGCTGGGGCGGCCCTTTTGCAAAAGATTCGCGGCGAGTAAAATGAGCACACCGACACGAGGACAATTCATCACCTTTGAAGGCGGCGAAGGGGCGGGAAAAACCACCCAAGCGAAGATGCTGGCCGATGCTTTAGAGCGTGTGGGTGTAGAGACGATCCTGACCCGTGAACCCGGCGGCACGTTTGGGGCTGAGTCGATCCGTAAGCTCGTTTTAGAAGGCACGGATGACCGCTGGTCTGGCATGACGGAATTGCTGCTGATGTATGCAGCGCGGATTGATCATGTTGAGAAGCTGATCCGGCCTGCGCTGGAGCGGGGCGCGTGGGTGATCTCCGATCGTTTTGCGGACTCAAGCCTCGCCTATCAGGGCTATGCGCGTTCGCTCGGCCCCGATCGTGTGCGAGATGTCCATAATGCTGTCATGGACGGCTTTGGGCCAGACCTGACGCTCGTTTTTGATATGGACGTCTATCTCTCGCTCAAACGCGTTGAAAACCGCGCGGCGCAAGACGGCGAAGACCTGTCGCGCTTTGATAAGGCGGGCCAGGATTTTCACGTCACGATCCGCGAAGCGTTTCTGGACATTGCGCGAACAGAGCCTGATCGGGTGAAGATTGTAGATGCAGATGGATCGCGAGATTCTGTGCATGCCCGCATTTTGAACGCTTTGAGCGCCCGCTATCCCCAATTTGCAGGCAAACTCGGCTAGGTCCTTCGGCAGCTGGACCGATTATGGCGAAGGACGACGCACTTCCAGAAAGTGATCGCAGTGAGGGCTCACCGCATCCGCGTGAGGTTTATGGCTTGCTGGGTCACGAGCGGGCGGAAGAGAAATATATAGCCGCCAAGCGCGCCGGGCGTACGCATCATGCTTGGTTATTGACGGGATCTCCGGGCGTCGGAAAGGCGACTTTGGCCTATCGGATCGCGCGAGATCGGCTTGGCGGGCGCAGCTTACTCAATACCTCACTCGATATCCCGGCGAGCGATCCTGTTTCGCAACTTATTGAAAGCCAAGGCCATGGCAATCTCTTCGTTATCCGCCGGCCCTATGATGTGAAAACGAAACGGCTCAAGCGCGATATTCCTGTTGATGAAATCCGGCGTCTGTCAAAGTTCTTTCAGAATACGGCTAATCAAGGTGATGCTTGGCGCGTTTGTCTGGTCGATAAGGCGGATGATCTGAACCGGAATAGCGAAAATGCGATCCTCAAGCTGCTAGAAGAGCCCCCAGCGCGCACATTGTTTTTGCTCTTGGCCGATCAACCGGGACGGTTGTTACCGACCATCCGATCGCGTTGCCTTCAGGTTGCGCTGACGGGTGTGTCAGATGATCTCTTATCACGTTGGCTGTCTGAGCGTACGGATACGGCACCTGAGTTACAGCAGGCCGCCGTAACGCTGTCCCGCGGGGCGCCTGGTAAGGCTTTGGCCCTTATCAGCCATGTAGACACGGTCCTGCAGCCTTTAAAACGTCTTATGCAAAGCTTTGGTCGTAGTGGTGATGATATGGCTCTGGCCAAGTCGTTGGCCTTGGCCAGAGCTGAGACAGATCGCGCGCTGTTCTGGGACGCTCTGATTGACGTTCTCCAAGCGCAAGCTGTTTATGCGGCGACAGGCGACTGGCGCGGACCGTTTGAGCCGATTAAAGCGCAAAAACCCCCGCAGGTTTGGGCCGACTTAGCCGCAATGGCGCAGGCAACGCGAGCCGCTGAAATCGGGATTAATCTTGATAAAACGGCCTCGCTATTTGACGTCTTGGGGAAGGTGCGGGCGGCATGATCCTTGTCGATAGCCATGTGAATTTACACGGCGAGCGGTTTGATGAAGACCGCGCCGACGTCATCAAACGCGCAGGCGATGCAGACGTGCGCTACATGCTCAATATTTGCTGTAATATCAGAGACTTTGAAGCTGTTGTGAAAGTGACGGAAGGTCATGATAATATGTGGGCGACAGTCGGGACGCATCCGCATGACGCGAAGGATAATCCCGATATTACCGCGGCGGACCTCATAGAGATGGCACAGCATCCCAAAGTCGTCGGGATCGGCGAGACAGGCTATGATTTCCACTACGGTTATAGTGCGCAGGACGAACAGGTTGCAAATTTTGCGGCGCATATAGAGGCGGCGTGCGAAACGCAGCTGCCACTCGTCATTCACACGCGGGAAGCGGATGATTTGATGCTCTCGGCTTTACAAAACAGCCGGGCGGGGACCGACTATCCGGCACTTTTGCACTGCTATACCTCTGGCCCAGAGCTGGCAGATTGGGCCGCTGATGCGGGTCTATTTTTTTCCGTCAGCGGCATTGCATCTTTTAAAAACGCGCATGACGTTCGCGCGCGTATAAAAGCCATGCCTGATGACCGTATAATGCTGGAAACGGATTGTCCTTATCTTGCGCCTGTCCCTTATCGTGGTCGTCGCAATGAACCCGCCTTCCTCCCACACGTCGCCGAAGCGCTCGCAGCTGTGAAAGGTTGGTCTATCGAAGAGACGGCCACGCGAACGACGGACGCATTCTTTGCGCTTTTCGAAAAGGCGCAGCGATGAGCCTGAAAGTCACGATCCTAGGCTGCGGCAGTAGTGGTGGTGTGCCACGCGTTGGCGGTGATTGGGGCATATGTGATCCTGACGAGCCAAAAAATCGCCGCACGCGATGTTCGATCTTTGTCGAAAAGATGGGGGAAGGTGACGAGACAACAGCGGTCCTGATCGATACGTCGCCCGACCTACGCCAACAACTCATTAGGGCGGAGGTGAAGCGTCTAGATGCTGTTTTTTACACGCATGATCATGCTGATCAGAGCCACGGGATCGATGATCTGCGCGCGATTGCCTATCGCATGCGCCGACGCATTCCGACTTATATGGACGCGCATACGAAAGCGAACGTTTGGGCGCGGTTCAACTATTGCTTTGAAATGCCGGAAGGGCGTGTCCATCCGGCGATTTTAGAATTACAGCCTCTTTTAAGTGATGGGGACACCATCACTGTTGGAGGGCCAGGCGGCGTTCTCAAAGTGGGTGTTATCGAAGCCAGTCACGGGCCTACGCCTACGCTCATTTTTACCTTTGATGATAAGGTCGCTTACAGCCCGGATGTCTGGGATATTCCTGATGCAGGCTTACAGCGCCTAGCCGATATGCCACTCTGGATCTGCGATGCTCTACGCTACAATGATCATCCCACCCATGCTCATGCTGACAAAGCCCTGCGTTGGTTAGCCCAAACCCGAACACGTAAGGCCGTATTGACAAATCTCCATATTGATATGGATTACAATCTTTTAGCCGATGAACTTCCATCGGTATCGCAACCAGCCTACGATGGGATGACTCTCGTGTTAGAAGACGATAGTTGACCAGACAAACTCATCCCTTCTCATAATATGGATTATCGGAATTAAAGAGCATCATTGCTCTACCCTCCAAAAATTTGCCAAAAATTGATGTTCGACAAAGTTTCGAGCGCGCAGACTTAGA
>CAWUKE010000052.1:0-12050 GCA_963922935.1 uncultured Alphaproteobacteria bacterium
GTGACGCCCCCGCTCAGATCGTGGCGCTGTCCATAATGGAGCGGAACTGTTTCTGTTTCATCGTCGATGTAATAACGCGTGCGCATGATCGCCTCGGTCTCTGGCGTCGCCCAGACGGTGCCGTGTCCCTTCCGGGCATGATCGGCGTGACCGTGCGTGATGACAGCGCGCGGTACAGCTTCAATCGGATCGACATAACAATCGGCGGGAACGCAATAGAAGCCTTCCGGGCGGACTTCCATCCAGCGTTCCGCCGGATGGGCGCTTTGGGCTGTCGCAGAAAGGCTCATAGGGACTATACGGATCAGACCCAAGGGTGTTGCAAACGGAAGGCTCGCTGCGCTCGGGTCCTTCGGGCGCTAACAAAAGAACACCATGCTCGCTGTGGCGGAGCCTGCCCTCAACTTGATTGGGGGCGTGCTGCCCTTTTGTTGTAGGCAGACGTTGCGGCTTTGGGTTCGCTACCCTATTGCAACGCCATGGCAAAGATGAACGGTAATGAGATCAAACCCGGCAATATCATTCTGCATAATGATGCGCTTTGGGTCGCGGTGAAATGTTCGCACGTGAAGCCCGGCAAGGGCGGCGCGTTTAACCAGGTCGAGCTGAAAAACATTGAGACTGGTTCCAAGCTCAATGAACGTTTCCGCGCGGCCGAAACCGTGGAGCGCGTGCGGCTGGATCAAAAGCCGCACACCTACCTCTATGACGAAGGCGACATGGCCGTCTTCATGAATTCAGAAACCTATGAACAGATCATGCTGGAACGCGATTTTATCGGCGAGCAAGCGGTTTACCTCGCGGACGGCATGGAAGTTGAACTGGAATTTTACGAAGAGCGTCCCCTCGGCGTGAACCTGCCCGGCCAAGTCGAGCTGGAAGTGGCTGATACAGAACCCGTCGTCAAAGGCCAAACGGCGGCCAATAGCTTCAAGCCCGCGACCCTCACCAATGGCGTGCGCACAAATGTGCCGCCCTTTATCGGCGTCGGCGACCGACTGGTCATCAACACAGAAGACGGTTCCTATGTCACGCGGGCGTAAGCCAAGCCTATGAGCCCGACCGGTCAATTCACCCTGATGCGGGTCATCCCGATCATCGTGCTGGTCGCGGTGGCGTTGATCCTGCAGCAAGGTTTTGGCGTAGACCGCTTGGTCGCGGCAGGCGTCGGCTTAGTGGCCGCCATCATCGTGCGGGTTTACCTCCCGCGCTTTTGGCCCAAATCTTAAGGACGAAACCATGGCCGGCATGTCAGCAATCATGGGTATTATGCAGGCGGCGGCGCGTAAGGCGTCCCGCAATCTGCTGCGCGATTTTGGCGAGGTGGAAACCCTGCAAGTCAGCCGCAAAGGTCCGGCGGATTTCGTCTCCCGCGCGGATAGAAAGGCCGAGGCCACGCTGCAAGAAGAACTGTCCCGCGCCCGTCCCGGCTATGGCTTTCTGCTGGAAGAAGGCGGGGAAATCGAAGGCACCGATAAATCCCACCGCTTCATTATTGACCCGCTCGACGGGACGACCAACTTCCTGCACGGCATTCCGCATTGGGCGATTTCGATTGCGCTGGAACGCGAGATTGACGGCAACCCACGCGAGCTGGTCGCAGGCCTCGTCTATAACCCTGCGACCGACGACATGTGGTTCGCGGAAAAAGGCAAAGGCGCCTATATCAATGACGGCACTCGGGGCGGTGGTGACCGCCGTTTGCGCGGAAGTCAGCGGACAGATTTTGCCGACTGTATCTTCGCAACAGGCGTACCGTTTAAAGGCCGCCCGGGTCATGCCAAATTCCTAAAAGAGCTCCACCAGGTCATGGGCACGAGCGCGGGTGTCCGCCGCTTTGGCGCCGCATCGCTTGACCTCGCTTGGACAGCCGCCGGGCGTTATGATGGCTTCTGGGAACGCGGTCTCGCCCCTTGGGACGTGGCCGCCGGGATTGTTATTGCGCGCGAAGCGGGCCTCACGGTCGAGAGCCTATCTGGCGGAGAGCCCGACGAGACAGGCGATATTATCGCTGCGAACGCGACGATCCTGCCCTTGCTTTCGAAACGTGTAGCGTAAGCCCTTCAAGGCGACTTTGCCACGCCGGGAACAAATTGACGACTTCATTGGTTCGTTCCCAAAATGGCCAATCATCCTCGACCAGCGTTAAAGTCTGGCGTCCCGTGAAAAGAACCTCTGAGAGTTGCATGGCAATATGAATGCCGGGATCAAATTTCTGACGGTTGGCTTGCTTTAAAAGCCTGACGCAGGGGCCGCACCCATTGGGTTCGATAATGGTGTGCAGCCGCGCGAGGTTGAACAGACAATCCGGATCGCCGTCTCTCGCACAATTCTCTAAATAGGTTTGCGCTTTCTCCGCATCGAAAAAGCCGGGCTCAGTTAAATAAAAATATCCGACTTCATTGGTCGCCTTTTTATTTCCTTGAATAGCGAGCGCTTCAAATTCCTCGAAAATCCGCTTTGTCCGTGGAATATCAGCGTAACGTTCGCAAACCTGTTGGTCAGACTGGGCATTGAATGAAATTGTCAAAATCCGTTCTTCCAAAACCGCGTCGCCAGAGCCCAGGACGCTTGTCGTACTTCTGGATGGGGGGAGGCTATAAAAAGACGGGATATACAGTGTGCCTGGTGGCAAAGAAATAAAGTCCTCTCCGCCTTTCAATTCGAAATCCGCGTCAGCAATAAAATTGTGACGGATGGGCTCGTCCGCGCTGTTCGACCAGCGACATTGCCCGATTTCAGTCTCCAGCGAGTTGGCCTCATCCACCAGCAACCAGAAGCGCGCATCGCGATTTTCAGGGCAGCTTGTGTCCGCTGCGCAGGCTTTGAGACAGGGCGTGACGATACCATCAGCCTCATATTCCATTAAGCCGTGGGGATCTGCTTTTGAGCAAGACTGATCCGTCGCAATCACCTCTTGCGGCAAGAGTAAGAAGACGCTGAGCAGCGACAGAAGAAAAAGCACACGCATAGGCAAAGAATGCCTTCTAGAGCCGAGCGATGCAATATACATTCTACGCTATCTGAATGCGGCGATTGACCGGTCACGATCTCACAACTATAGGCCCGCCCACACGACGGTGGGGCCACCCAACGCTTCCCTGCCGTACCGAACATAGAGATAAGACCATGAAATCTGAAGGCCATCCGGATTACCACATCATCACTGTCAAGATGGTAGACGGCACGACATATGAAACACGCTCCACCTGGGGCAAAGAAGGCGACACGCTCGTCCTCGATATCGATCCGAAAACGCACCCGGCCTGGACCGGCGGCGAAGCCCGCATCTCTGATCGCGGTCGGGTGTCGAAGTTTAAAGATAAATTTAAAGGCTTCGCATAAGCCCTTTGAAGTGTTTCACGTGAAACACTCGAAAAACAAAGCCGCCCCAACCGGGCGGCTTTTTTGATGCGCTAACCAACGACCTCTAAAACAATCCGGGGCGCAGCACCTTCACCTCTGATACGCTCAGCACGCCAATATGCCGATCGAGCAGCTTATGGAGCGGGTCGAGGGCTGACATAATCACATCCGCGCCGCCAATACTGATCAGCACAATCATATCGCTGGCCCCGGAAATGTCTGTCCCGCGCGACCAACGGGTCCGCCCGCCAAATCCAGAGAGACACGGGATCACGGTCCAGCCTTTTACACCCGCCTCTTCCAGAACATTTTCCATGCGGCGCAGGGCTGGCTTTTCAACAATGATTTCAAGGCGAAGCTTATCGTGCAAATCGGTCATAGTTTGTCCTTAGCCAGCGAGCGCTGAAGCGACAGCGATGTAAAGCGGGATGCCGAGCGCGATATTGAACGGGAAGGTCACGCCGAGCGATAGGGTCAAATAGATAGAGGGTTCAGCCTCTGGCAGGGCGAGGCGCATGGCGGCGGGGACGGCGATATAAGAGGCGGAGGCCGAGAGCGTCATCAAGATCGCCATATCGCCAGCCGCAAGTCCCAGCGGAAGGCTCACGCCAGCCGCAATCGCTGCACCTATCAGCGGCATGTAAAGCCCAAACGCAAAAGGCGCGATGCCGAGCGCGCGCCAGCCCCGTCGCAGGCCGCGTCCCGCATTGAGGCCCATATCTAACATAAATAGGCACAGAACGCCTTGGAACGGGGCCGTGAAAAATGGCGCCAAGCGTTCATAGCCATCCGCGCCCGCAATCGCCCCAATCACAAGCCCGCCCATCAAAACAACAATAGACGCATTGAGCGTCACTTCACGGATTAGCTCGCCCCGGTCCAAAGCAGCGGCGTTAGACTCTGGTGCAGCCCGCCCGCGCAAGGCCAGCCAGAGCGCCGTAATAATCGCGGGCGTTTCCATGATGGCCGCGACGGCCACAAGATAGCCAGACGGTTCTACCCCTGAGAGGCGAAGCGCGTCTAGCGCCGCCACAAACGTCACAATTGAGATTGATCCGTAATGTCCGGCTGTTGCGGCCGCATCTGTTCGCGATAATTTGCTCGTCACGCGCAACGCAAAAAAGGCGATCAGAGGCAAACCAAAAGATAGGATCGTCGCCACGGCGAAAACGGCGAGCACAGTCCCGTCAATCGCTGTTTTGCTCATCTCGACCCCACCTTTGAGGCCGATCGCCATCATGAGGTAGATAGCGAGGCCTTTGGCGAAAGCTTCCGGCACGCTCATCGGCGAGCGGAGCAAGGCCGCGACGAGTCCCAGCGTGAAGAACAGAACAACAGGCGACAGCAAGGTTTCCATAAGCCTGATCTCTTATACCAATTCTATCAGCTGGCCAGTTAATTTGGGCCCGCTTCGATATGATTTGCCTATGGCTGGTATGCTCGTCGCATCAGCCTTGAGAGCGTCGCGGGTGAAAAAAAGCGCGACACGTATGCCGAAACACGGTTGCCAAATCCTGGCACGCGCATCGCTTTATCGCTCTCGATGAAGCGGGCCAGATCTGCGGTGACCGTGTCCACGTCAGCGAGGTGTTTTTCCATGTGGGTGAGGTCTTGCGTCATCTCCGTCTTAATCCCACCGGGCGCGAATAAACCAACGCTGACCTTGCCCTGCCATTCTTCGCGTAGGGCTAGAGCCCAGTTCTGGATGAAGGCCTTCGTACCGGAATAGACGGCCTGTCCCGGCAGCGGGACAAACCCTGCCATGGACCCAACAAAAACGAGGCGGCCGCCGGATAGTTTGGACTTCAATGCACGCGCCAGACGGATGTTCGCCATGACGTTAGTTTCAAGTGTTGCGGCATCCGTCGCGTCGTCAGACCCATCAAAATCGCCGATCGGATTGATCGCAGCGTTGAGGACAGCCGCATCGAGCGGGCCGAGCTGATCCACGAACGTCGGGACGGCCTCGACGTCTGTCACATCCAGCGCATGCGGTTCTATCATAGGATAGTCAGCCGCAAGGGCTTGCAGGCGGTCTTCACGCCGCGCCGTCGCGATGACGGTTTTACCCTGTTTTGCGAGATGGATCGCCAGTGCGCGACCGAGGCCGGAACTGGCCCCGGTGATGAGGATGCGCGCTGGGTCGTTCACACTTAGAGCTGCGGGTTGATCAGGAATTTCTGCCCGGTTTTCTTGGCATTATATTGCGCGACAATATCCGCCTTCAGCGCGTCAGCCATCGAGATCTCGTCCGTATAATGCGATGCGAAGGTCGTCGTCAGCTCATTCGCCACACGCGTCCGCAAACGGATCGCCGTTTCCATTCCGGCTTTGGCCAAGAAGTTCGGCAGTAGCCAGCCGCCCACGCCCCACGCCATGCCATAGCCGCGCGTCAGGTGCGTCGGTGATGGGTCGAGTGCGCCGTAGAGATAGACCTGCTTATGATGGATCGAGCCATAGATGGAATATGCCCCTGGCGTGCGCGCCGCCGCGCCTTCCATGGCGGTGAGAATATCGGACGCCAAACGCCCGCCACCTGTGGCGTCAAAGCCAAGCGTTGCGCCGGTCGCGTGAACGGCGTCGATCAGTTGTGGGATGAAATCATCATCGGAACTATTGATCACATGCTCTGCGCCGATCGCTTTGAGCGTATCGACCTGTTCCTGACGACGGACGATATTGACGAGCGGAATATCATCGGCCCGGCAAATCTTGACTAGCATTTGGCCGAGGTTGGACGCCGCCGCCGTGTGGACGATGGCCTTATGGCCTTCATTTTTCATCGTCTCTGGAAAGCAGAGTGCTGTCAGCGGGTTGACGAAAGAGGACGCCCCCTCGCGGGCCGTATTGCCCTCTTTCAGGGGTAGGACGGACTGGATCGGCACGGCGCGATACTCTGCATACATGCCGCCGCCCATCGCGGCGACCGTCTTGCCCATCAGCGCTTTGGCCGCGTCGCTATCGCCGGTCGCAACAACGGTGCCCGCCCCTTCATTGCCGATCGGCAGCGCTTGGCCGAGGCGGCCTTTCATCATGCGCATCCCCATCGGTGGGACGGGTGCGACCAGCGCGTCCCCCTCATTAGACGCCTTAGCCATATCGGAATAGCCGAACATGACGCCATGATCGGACGGATTGATGGGCGAAGCCTCCACCTTGATCAGAACCTGATCGGGCTTGAGGCTCGGCATCTCTTTTTCGACCATTTCCATACGGAGCTGGCCGCCCTCCGTCACAGTGGAAATGAGGGCTTTATAGGTTTTGGGTAGTGTCATGACGGTCGCTTAGCCGAGTGTGGCCGCCTTGGCCATCGCCTCTCGGGCATTGTTCTCGATCGTGTCCCATTCACCGTTGGCGATCATATCAGATTTCGCGATCCAGGTTCCACCGACCGCATAGACATTGGGAAGCGACAGATAGTCGAGCATGTTTTCGGGTCGCACGCCGCCTGTGGGCATGAACTTCAACATGGGCAGAGGCGCGTTGATACCTTTCAGCAAAGCGGCCCCACCCACAGCGCCCGCGGGGAACAGTTTCAGGTGCGTAAAGCCCGCTTCATAAGCGGCAAACGCCTCAGACGGAGAGGCTGTGCCCGGCAGAGCGGGAAGCGAACTATCCAGCAACGCTTTTTGCAGTTTCGGACCCAGCGCGGGGGAGACCAAGAATTGTGAACCCGCATCCTCTGAGCGCTTCACATCATCCGGCGTCGTGACTGTGCCGACGCCCACGACCATATCCGGCACCTCTTTGGCAACACGCCGTATCGCCTCTAGCCCTGCCTCAGTCCGGAGCGTAATTTCAATCGCATTGATGCCGCCACGTTGTAGCGCTTTGGCGAGGTTCACTGCATCATCCGCGTCGTGGATTGCCACGACGGGAATGACGGGGCAGCCTTGCAGGAGTTGGGATGTCTGTTGGTCGGACATGGATAAGCCTTATGACAAAATTTGAACGCCGCGCGCTCTAGGAAATCCAGAGCCTCAACGCAATCAAACCTTTGGCCTGACCAATTGCTAGACAGCTTGTGCGTTAGGCGCTTGGCACAAATTCTGTCGCATTCGCCCAGGTCCCGTGAAAACCGAGCGGGACACGCTGCGGGATATGGACTTCGGCGACAGGTCCCGCCGCCATATTCTGCGCATCAATTATGCGCGCACAGCTTTCACCCGTTTCGCCATGCGTCGTGAACGTGATGAGATAGCCATCATCCTCGCTCTTCGCGTTTAGGCGGGGCGCGAAAGCGGGCTCGCTGCCAAAGACTTTTTCACCAAAATCGTGACGCGTGCTGGTGCCGCGCTCCAGATCATATTTGATGATGCCATCAAAGACTTGCACGTCCGTATCCGGGATGCTGACATGATAGCTATAACGGGACTTGCGGCCCGTATGGCCGAGATTGACGACCGGAAACTCACTGATCTGATCATCGATTTGGGTTTCAGACGTTTCGCCCGTTTTGAGGTTCATCGTCCAACGTGTCAGGACAGCGCGCAGGGCCAGTACATTGACCATGGGCGCATAGGCGCCAAACTGGCGCGGCATATCCCGACCGTTCGGCACCATTTTGCAGCAATAAAGATGGATTTCATCGCCCTCTTCCCAGGCATTGACGACATGATAGATGTAGCAGCCCGGAAAGGTGAACCATCGGGTTGTCTGCCCATCGCCATGACGCGGGAGAACCCCAAAGCGCGTTGGCAATTTTTCATCGTGATGAATCGACCAGATGCGGTTCTTCATGCCTTGTTCCGTGAAGACCACAGGCAGGTCCATGAAGATCACATGGTTTTCCGTGATTGCCATATCGTGCGGCAGGCGCGGGCCCGGTAGTTCGATGCGCGTAAAATGAGACAGTTGATTATCCGCATCCACCACGCCGTAGCTGTAGAACGGATCGTAAAGATCATAGTCGAAGAAATGAAACTCGCCATTGGCTAAGTCCACTTTACTATGGGCCGACACATTCTTCGGCAGCGCGCCGCCAAAATCTTCGGTCCGAAGCGTTTCCAGCGTATTGGCGTGGAGGCGCACCGGCTGACCCGACACATACCAAAGCGCCATCAGCTCACCATTATGCATGATGATATCGGTGTTGGCGGTATCTTTATAAACGGTCTGGCCCCCGGGGTTAGCTTGCGAGAAAATGCCCGGCTTATCGAGCTCGCCTCGGACTTCGGCTTCGAAATCGGCTGTGCGGATATAGCGATTGCGATAGCGCGCTTTGCCGTCTTCGAAATGAATGGCGTGGACCATGCCGTCCCCATCGAACCAATGGTGCAGGCCAGTTGGGTCTTGCCGGGCATCAGGCCCGTTCCGATAGTACGCGCCCGCGAAGTCGCGCGGGATTTCGCCCGTGACTTTTAGGTCGAGCGCCTCAGTCTCCCGTCGGATCGGGCCATGCGCGCCATGCAGGTAGGGCGATAGCGCGTTAAGCGGATCGCCTTTGACCAAATCCTGGATACCCATATCACTCTCCGAAAGCTTTTTCGGGAGCATAGCGCACAGTCAGCGCCTCGCCAAATATCCCCCAATTCCTTTTTCAAACGTGATGACCGTCACGCGGGCAGGCGCATCGCAATCGATAAGGTATAGCTGGGTGAGCTCACCCTCATCCCGGGGTGCGCTTATCCATACCTAACGGGGCGCGACGCCGCGACGTTCTAGTGTAAACGTCGCGGCGTTTTTTACGCGGCCATCTCTTTCAAAACGGCGCGCAGGGTTTCGACCGCATCACGCGTTTCTTTTGCCCCGATCACCAAAGGTGGCGCCATGCGCAGGACATTGTCGCCGGCCGTGCCGAGCATGAGCTTATGGTCCAGCGCTTTAGCCTTGGCGACAGCATTGGCGCCTTCGACTTTCATCTTCAGGCCGACCAGCAAGCCCTTGCCGCGAACCTCTTCGATTTGGTCAGGGAACTCATCCTTCAAACCCGCCAAGGCTTGGCGGAAACTGTTCGACACATCTTTCACATGCTGCAGGAAGTCTGCGTCGCTGATCCGGTCATAGACGGCATTGCCCGCCGCCATGGCGAGTGGATTACCGCCATAGGTCGTCCCGTGCGTGCCGGGCACCATATGTTTAGCCGCCTCTTCTGAGGCGATGACAGCCCCGAGCGGGAACCCGCCGCCAACGCCTTTGGCCACCGCCATAATGTCAGGGTTTGCTCCGCCAGATTCATTCGAGGCCCATTGATGCGCCCAAAGCTGCCCCGTCCGCGCCGCGCCGCATTGGACCTCGTCAAAGATCAGCAAGACGTCATTTGCATCGCACAGTTCACGCAGACCGCGCAGACATTCTGCCGGCAAAGCGCGCACGCCCCCTTCCCCTTGAACCGGTTCAACCAAGATCGCCGCCGTGTTCGGACCTACCGCGTCTTTCAGCGCGTCATGATCGCCAAAAGGCAGATTGATAAAGCCAGGGAGGCGCGGTCCAAACCCTTCCAGATATTTTGGATTTCCCGCCGCATTGATCGCCGCAAAGGATCGACCGTGAAAGGCACCGCCAAAACCGATGATCTCATATCGCTCAGGGCGGCCTTCACCATATTGATAACGACGCGCCGTTTTCATGGCGAGCTCAAGCGACTCAGTACCAGAGTTTTGAAAGAAGACTTTGTCCGCCCATGGCAGGTCCCGACAATATTTTTCAGACAGCTCTAACTGCCCCGGCACTTTAAACATATTGGACAGGTGCCAAACCTTGCCCATTTGCTCGGTTACGGCGTCTGCAATATCTTTCGGCGCGTGGCCGAGTGCATTGACTGCAATGCCCGCAATGAAATCCAGATAGCGCTCTCCCATATCGGTGTAGAGGTAAGCGCCCTCCCCGCGTTCAAAGATGATGTCCGGGGGGTTATAACAATCGAAAAGGTGGTTGCCTTTGGCCATGAGGGTGTCCTTTCTTTCCCTCTAGCTTTTGATCCGCCAGCCTGCGCGCAGCACCAACCAGACGGCCAGGAATAAAGCGATATTCAATATAGCAATAAAGACAACCCCTACCATGAGGTTGCTATCGGCCTCGCCCGTAAAACCATAACGGAACCCATCAATGAGGTAGAAGAGCGGATTGCCGAGGATCAGGTCCTGGAAAATCGGTGGTAGCACATCCACGCGGTAAAAGGTGCAGGAGAGAAACGTTAGTGGTAGAATGATGAACTGGTTCACCACGGCGAGCTGGTCGAACTTTTCAGCCCAAAGACCCGACAAACACCCCACCATCGCCATCATGACCGCGGCGCTGAGCCCGAAATAAAGGACCGCCCAGATATGCATCGGGATCATGGGCGTGAAAACGAACAAAGCGAGCGCCGTCACCACGCCGACAAGAATGCCGCGCGTCGCGGCCCCGCCCACATAGCCCAAGGTCAATTCCGTTGGGGATAAGGGCGGCATCAGGACATCTTGGATCGAGCCCATCAACTTACCCGTCATGATCGAGCTGCTGGAATTGGACGAGGCGTTATTGAGAATGCCGAGCATCACCAAGCCGGGTGCGAGAAACGCCATAAAGGCTGTGGGGTCCGGGCGCAGGGTCGCAAAGGCCAAAACAAAGACCGTCATATAAAGAAGATTGGAAATGATCGGCGCCAGCAATGTCTGCGGGAAAATCCGCAAAAAGCGAAAACATTCTTTTCGGTAAAGCGTCGCCAAGCCCATCCAATTGACGGGTCCGAGAACGCGGGCTGCCGGTGCAGTTTGATCAACCATGGCCCCGCCATAAACGGCGTCGCCGCCCCTGTCACCCATTCGGCACAAAAACGGCTTGCCGCGCTGCAGAGCGCCTGTGACTGATCCTTGTTGTGGACAAGCGACCCCCTACATCTTGTTTCTTGTGGATAGGCGAGGGCCATATTTTGTGGCGGCGAGTCGGCTTTGCTACAGTTCGGTGAAAGCGGGCTTTACGCCTCATAAATGTGAATTTTAACGCGCTGGCTCTGACTATCAGACCCGAAAAGCGTGAAAGCGGAGATTGAAATGGCTTGGACTGAAGACCGTGTTGCGACCCTGACCAAGCTTTGGGCAGACGGCTTGTCCGCCTCGCAGATCGCCAAAGAGTTGGGCGGCG
This sequence comes from uncultured Alphaproteobacteria bacterium, assembly GCA_963922935.1. GTDB lineage: Bacteria > Pseudomonadota > Alphaproteobacteria > Caulobacterales > Maricaulaceae > Litorimonas. The sequence goes on from CAWUKE010000052.1 coordinate 11,431, forward strand.
TAACGCGCAATGCCGTCATCGGGAAAGTTCACCGTCTGGGGCTTTCCGGACGCGCAAAACCGACGAAGCCTAAAGGCGCGCCGAAACGGGCGGCCACACGTAAAGCCAAGACGACAACGGTGCGATCGGCGCCCAAGTCCAAGCCTGCATCCGCAGCGCGGACAACGGCCAAGTCGACACGACAGGTCGCCAAAAGCTCTAAACAGAAATACGCACAGCTTCCTGTGCCTTCAGAAGCGCCCGTCGAAGCGCAGCCGCTACAAGACGGTAGCTACGCGACGATCCTGACGCTGACGGAACATATGTGCAAATGGCCGATCGGTGATCCGACGTCTGACGAGTTCCGATTCTGTGGTCGCAAGACAGAGCCGGGCGAACCTTATTGTAAGGCGCACAGCATGGTCGCTTATCAGCCGTCCCGCCGCCGCAATAGCTCGGGCAAAATGATCAGTGTCGGCCCCGCGCCCACATCGCGGAAGCGTATTCGCTAGGGGCAAACCCCATCATCACAATTTACTTCTGATGGTTTTCGCGTGGGCGTTCCCGCGCTAGAGCCACCCTATGGGAAGCTTCGTTTCACGGCAGATTTCGGCACGCCTGCTGCTCTTCACAGTCGGCTT
>CAWUKE010000053.1:0-11927 GCA_963922935.1 uncultured Alphaproteobacteria bacterium
GTCCCATGGCTAACCTCCCCCTCCCCTCTATCGCTCCGAATAGTGCCGCGTTTGAAACACGGGCGCTCGTGAAGCCGACGGGTTTCCGCGAATATGATGCGCGCTGGTGGTTTGGACTGCCGACGGAGGAAAAGGCGCCAGAACTCAACTTATATGGCGTCCGCCTTCTAGGCGAGGGGCTTGGCACGTTGATGCATGAGCGTGAGGTCGGAAAGCGCATCGCCGTGGGCCATGATTTTCGCCACTATTCGCTCTCGATCAAACTGGCACTTATAAGTGGTTTACAATCGGCGGGGTGCGAGGTGCTCGATATTGGGTTGGCGCTGTCTCCGATGGCTTATTTCTCTCAATTCCACCTTGACGCGCCTGGTGTAGCGATGGTCACGGCGAGCCATAATAGTAATGGCTGGACCGGCGTAAAAATGGGGATCCAACCGCCCCTGACGTTTGGACCAGAAGAGATGGTCCGGCTCAAACAGATTGTTCTGGGCGGGGAAACAGTCGCGCGTTCCGGCGGGACCTATCAATTCGTGGACGGTGTGCGTAAGGCTTATCTGGAAGATGTCACTAAGGGCGTGAAGCTGTCCCGGCCGATCAAGGTCGTCGTGGCCTGTGGAAACGGAACAGCCGGAGCTTTTGCGCCGGAAGCGTTGGAACGGATCGGGGCCGAGGTCATCCCAGTCGAATGCGATCTAGATTACACTTTCCCGCATTATAATCCGAACCCAGAGTCGATGAAAATGCTTCACGCTATGGCCGATGCTGTGCGCGAACATGGCGCTGATGTCGCGCTCGGTTTTGATGGGGACGGGGACCGCTGCGGTGTGGTCGATAATGAAGGCGAAGAAATTTTCGCCGATAAGGTCGGCGTGATGCTCGCACGGGATCTGTCCGCTGTTCATGACAATAAGCAATTTGTCGTCGATGTGAAATCGACCGGGCTGTACCACACGGACCCCGTCCTCAAAGCGAATGGGGCCAGGACAGATTATTACAAGACGGGTCACAGCTATATTAAGCGCCGCGTTCACGATCTGAACGCGCTGGTCGGCTTTGAAAAGTCAGGCCACTACTTTTTCAATGCCCCGATAGGGCGGGGCTATGATTGTGGTTTGGTCAGTGCCGTCGCGATCCTGCAAATGCTGGATCGTAATCCGGAAAAGACGATGGCGGATTTGCGCCGGGCGCTCCCCACCACTTACGGGACACCCACGATGAGCCCTTACTGCGCGGATGAAGATAAATATGGCGTGATGGAAAAAATCGTCGCCGAAATCACAGCCGCACAGACATCCGGTGACATGATCCTCGATCAAAAGATTGTCGATGTGAATACGGTCAATGGCGTGCGCTTTACGTTAGAGGACGGAACGTGGGGCCTTATTCGCGCCAGTTCAAATACGCCCAATTTGGTTGTTGTTTGTGAAAGCCCCGTGGCCGAAGCCCAGACAATCGGTATCTTCCGAGAGATCGAACGCCGGCTCAGCGCTTATGACCAAATCGGAGAGTTTGATCAGAAGATTTAGAGGCTTCACAGCCTTGAGGGGCGCACATTCCAGTCTGTGATCCGCCACGTTTCATTCTCCCCCTCTAAAACCCCGTAGGCGCCTGTTTTCAGTTTCCGGTCGACGCCGTCATGGTCCGCAATATCAAGGAGGAACCGGGCGACGCCATTGCTGGTGACAATGAGGACCGTTCCTTTCAGATCTTGCAAAAGGGTCCGCCAACCGTTCCGGACCGCTTGAGGGTCAATAATCCAGCCATCTGGAACAATGGCGTCTCTGTCCCAGGCGCGTAAGGCGTCCTCACCGATGCGCGCGACGACCTTATCTTCGGCCTCACCCTCGTCAGGACCGTAATCAATTTCGATCAAGCTTTCTGTCAGCTCTGCTTTTGGCGGCTGGGTTTGCGCATCAAGAATCGCGTCGGCGGTCATCCTTGTGCGCCGCAGCGGTGAGACCAAGGCGCGGTCAAAGCGGATGGAGCTAAACGCTTTCGCAAGGGCTCGGGCTTGGACCTGACCGGATTGAGACAAAGGCAAATCTGTGCGCCCGCCCACTCGCCGCACGATATCGCCGTGGTCAAATGTGTTGCCGTGACGCACGACGTAAAGGCGGGCCATAATTAAAGCCGCCCCAATCGGGCCAGGTCGGCTTCAACCCGGGCGAGGTCTTCCGGCGTGTCGATCCCAGATTGGCTGAGCGGCATAGGCGGAACCTCGACGCAGGCGATTGTCATGCCCGCTTCTAATGCACGAAGCTGTTCCAAACCTTCAATCTCTTCATAAGGCGACGGAGGCAGTGCCGTGAACCGTTCAAGCGCGTCTCGTCGATAGGCGTAAAGCCCAATATGTTGACGCACGGGGGAGAGTACCCCAGCGTCGCGACGCGTCGGCTCTTTGCGAATAGCGGGCACGATGTTTTTAGAAAACCAAAGGGCATGACCCCTCTGGGATATGAGGGCCGTCGTTCCAGAAAACGGGGTGGTTCTTTTGTTCTCTCGCAACTGATCCAGTGCAGACCAACTGAGCCGAACAACGGGGGTGGCAATGTCTGCAGTCGGGTCACGCTGTAATCTATCAATAACGGCCCGCACATAGTCTGACGGGGTGAGCGGCGCATCCCCTTGTAGATTGACGATGATCTCCGCAGGGGACTGTATGGCTTTGGCCGCCGCCAGTGCGCGATCAGAACCGGATGCTAGGTCCGGATCCGTCATAACGACATTTAAGCCCCGGTCGTGGCAGACGGTTTCAATGCGGGCGTCATCGGTGGCGACAATGTAGGTGACGTTCTCTGTCATCTCCGCGACCGCTTTGGCAACATTTGCCGTATGTTCGACCATAGGCAGGCCGCCAATTAAGGCCAGCGGCTTTCCCGGAAAGCGCGTCGACGCATAGCGGGCAGGGATGACGATTAAGGTTGACACAACGCTCTATTCTGAAACGACCGCTTTAAGCTGTTTCAATGTGCGCAAAAGGTCACGGGCGCCCGATAAGGGCAAGCAGCTTGGCGCGTCACATAAGGCGTCGTCGGGGTTAGGGTGGAATTCAAGGAAGACGCCATCCGCGCCAGCGGCGATCGCGGATTTAGCGATGACCGGCACACCGTCTCGCCTCCCGCCGGTTGAGGCGCCGCCAGTTCGTGGGTCTGCCCCGGGGAGTTGCACGGCATGTGTGGCATCAATGGTCACCGGTGTGCCCAACGCCTGCATGCCCCCAATGCCTAACATATCGACCACCAGGTTATTGTAGCCAAAACTGGTCCCCCGTTCGCACATGACAATGCCGAGGTCTGGGGCCGCTTCGCGGGCCTTGGAAATGATATTTTTGACATCCCACGGGGCGAGGAATTGTGCTTTCTTCACATGTAAAATACCGCCCGCGGCTTGTGTGGCTTTGGCGAGTGCGACGACCAGATCGGTCTGGCGACATAAAAAAGCAGGGAGCTGAACAATCTCTGCCACGGCTGCGACAGCCTTTGCCTGAGCCGGTTCATGCGCATCGGTACAGATCGGCACCTCTAAGCCGCCTCGAATAGCCTCTAAAATCTCCAAGCCTTTATCCAGGCCGGGTCCGCGATAGGAGGAAATAGAAGACCGGTTCGCCTTATCGAAGCTCGCCTTGAACGCATAAGGCAGGTCTAGCTCTGCGCAGATCGCTTTGAGTTCTGTGCCGACTTCTAAAGCCAGGCCTTTATCTTCCAGCACATTCAGGCCAGCAATGACGGCAAGCGGAGCGCCTCCGCCTATCGACCAGTCGCGGCCCCTGATTGATACAGATGTCATGTCTGCCCGCTGCTCCTTGAACTTCTGCAGGTGCTGATCCGCCATTTGCTTATTCGCGTCAAATGGTCAATCGAGCGTAAGTTTGCCGACCTGGAAGAGAGAAATCAGAGAAGAGAGAGATTTGAGAAGGGGCTGTCGATTTCTCGATCTGACCTTAAACAGTTTCCATCTCTCTCATTTTCTCTTTGGCCTCACAAACCTTTGACTTCCGGCATAGTTGACCCCGGCTGTAATTCGTGGGAAATATCCCACCATGACGATCGAGGCCTTAATAAAAGAGCTGGAAAGCTTTGCTGCTAAGACGGGGCAGAGTGTCAGCACGGTGGCCCGTAAAGTCTTCAATGATGGCAAAACCATTCATCGGTTGAAGGACGGGGGGCAGTTGACCCCGCGGACGATGGCGAAAGCGAGGGAGCGCCTCGCGCAACTCAAGCGCGATGAGGCCGGACCTCTCGGTCTCGATATGACTCACCTCGATCGGTTGGAAGCGGAAAGCATTCACATCATTCGAGAGGTCGTCGCGCAATGCGAAAACCCGGTCATGCTCTACTCGGTCGGTAAAGATAGTTCGGTCATGCTGGAACTCGCGGTCAAAGCCTTTTATCCGTCCCCACCGCCTTTTCCGCTATTGCACGTGGATACGCGGTGGAAGTTCCAAGAAATGTACGAATTTCGCGACCGCCGGGCCAAAGAAGTTGGCATGGAATTGATCGTCCACATCAATCCGGACGCCATTACCAATGATGTCGGTCCGTTCAAAAATGGGTCGGCTGAGCACACGCATATTACTAAGACGATTGGGTTGAAGCAGGCCTTAGACGCCGGAAAGTTCGACGCCGCCTTTGGCGGGGCGCGGCGGGATGAAGAAAAGTCGCGCGCGAAAGAACGCATCTTTTCCTTCCGAAATGAACATCATCGCTGGGATGCGAAAAATCAGCGACCAGAGCTTTGGGACATTTACAATGCGCGCGTCAAAAAAGGCGAGAGCATGCGTGTCTTTCCGATCTCAAACTGGACCGAGCTCGACATCTGGCAATATATTCACCGGGAGCAAATTCAGATTCCGGATCTTTATCTTGCGGCTCCGCGTCCTGTCGTGAAGCGTGATGGCATTTGGTTCATGCGCGATGATGACCGCATGCCGTTAGAGCCCGGCGAAACGCCAGAGATGCGCTCTGTGCGCTTCCGTACTTTGGGATGCTACCCTTTAACGGGCGCTGTTGAGAGCGAAGCTGACACGCTCGAACAGGTCATTCAAGAAACCCTCCTCGCCACGACGTCAGAGCGCCAAGGCCGCGTGATCGATTCAGATTCGGGTGCCTCCATGGAACAGAAAAAAGAAGAGGGGTATTTTTAAGATGGCCCACCATGACCCTCTCATTGCGCAGGACATTACAGCCTATTTGGCGGTGCAAGAACGCAAGTCTTTCTTGCGCGTGTTCACCTGTGGTTCTGTCGATGATGGCAAGTCCACGCTGATTGGACGTCTGCTGTTCGATTCCAAGCTTATCTATGAAGATCAGATGGCGGCGATCGAGAAAGACTCCGTCAAATCGGGTACGACGGGCGAAAAGCCTGATCTCGCGCTGCTGGTGGATGGTCTCGCTGCAGAGCGCGAACAAGGCATTACGATCGATGTCGCCTATCGCTTCTTCTCGACCGATAAGCGCAAATTCATCATCGCCGACACGCCTGGCCATGTTCAATATACCCGCAACATGGCCACCGGTGCCTCGACGGCGGATGTCGCGATCCTGCTGATTGATGCGCGCCACGGCGTGATGGAGCAAACGCGTCGTCACGCTTTCATTGCGAGCTTATTGGGCATCCCGCAGGTCGTGGTGGCCGTCAATAAAATGGACTTGGTCGACTTTGATCAGGCAGTTTTTAATGAGATCGACGTGGCCTTCCGGGCTTTTGTGAAGGACCTGAATTTCCAAGATATTATGACCATCCCTGTCAGTGCGCTGGACGGCGATAATGTCACGACGCGATCTGAGGCGGCCCCGTGGTATAAAGGGCCAAGTCTTTTGTCGTTTCTAGAAGAGGTCGATGTCGATCGCCAGTCGCTTGAAGCGCCGTTCCGCCTGCCGGTTCAATGGGTCAATCGTCCCAATCTCGATTTTCGCGGATTTTCCGGCACTATCGCGTCCGGCACGGTGAGCGTGGGCGATCCGATCATCGCCATGCCCTCCGGCAAACGCAGCACGGTCAAAGATATCGTGCTTTATAAAGATAGCCTTGAGCATGCCCGTCAAGATCAAGCCATTACGCTGGTGTTAGACGATGAAATCGATGTCTCTCGCGGCGATATGATTTGCGCTGCCACCCAACCGATTGAAGTGGCTGATCAGTTCCAGGCTCATCTCATCTGGATGGACGACGCACGACTTTTCCCGGGACGGCAATATATTATTCGCACGACCAACGCCTCGGTTGTTGGGTCTGTGACGGCGCTCAAGCATCGGATTGATGTGACAGATATGAGTGAGGCCGCCGCCAAGACGCTCGAACTGAACCAAATCGGCGTGGTCACTTTATCTCTGACGAAACCGATCGCTTACGACCCCTATCAAGATAACCGCAAAACTGGGGCGTTCATCGTCATTGATCGCCAGACCAATCGCACAGTGGGCGCGGGCATGATAGACTTTGCTCTGCGCCGCGCGCGAAACATTGTTCGTCAGGACCTCAATGTGACCCCGGCGGCGCGGGCGGCGCAGAAAGGGCAAGCGCCAGCCGTCCTCTGGTTCACAGGCCTGTCAGGATCAGGGAAAAGCACGATTGCGAACCTTGTTGATCAAGCCCTGTTTGAGCGCGGTCACCATACTTACACGCTGGACGGTGATAATATTCGCCATGGTCTAAACCGTGATCTCGGCTTCACCAAAGAAGACCGCATTGAAAACATTCGGCGGATCGGAGAGGTCGCCCATCTCATGAGCCAGTCGGGTCTCATTGTGATGTGTAGCTTTATCAGCCCTTATCGCGCGGAACGACAAATGGTCCGGGACCGCATCGGCCAAGGGCGATTTTTTGAAATCTTTATCGACACACCTTTGGCGGTGGCAGAAGAGCGGGATGTGAAGGGCCTCTACAAACGCGCCCGCGCTGGGGAGATTAAAAACTTCACTGGAATCGATTCTGAATATCAAGCGCCCGAAGCGCCGGAACTCCGCATCGATACAACGGTGATGAGCGCGCAAGAGGCGGCCGATGCCGTCATCGATCTCTTGCGCCAATCCGGATTGCTGGATGATCCCCGACTGCGCATGGAAGATGGCGGCGGGATCTAGCAGGGTATGGCGGATTTCGATCTTTTTAACGGCGATGCGGATGGCATCTTTTCGCTGCTTCAACTTCGGCAAGTTGATCCGCGTCCTAATGCAGAGCGTGTGACTGGGGTCAAACGCGACATTAAACTGTTTCCCCGGATTGTGGGTCGTGTCGGTGAAGGGGACCGCGTCACCGCGCTTGACATCAGCATGGCAAAGAACACGGCGGCGCTCCGCTCCGTCTTAGAAGAAGGCGCGGACGTCTTTTACTGCGACCACCATCAAACGGGCGATATTCCAAAGTCAGACCGACTGACAGTTTTAACAGACGAGGCCAAAGTAAGCTGTACGGCCTTCCTCATTGATGGATATCTTAGCCAAGCCCAAACCCCCTGGGCGATTTGCGGAGCTTATGGTGATAATTTCCCGACATTGGCGCAGGCGATGGCGTCTCGTGCCGATCTGTCCCTGCCTATGGGGCGGTTGAGAGAGTTGGGCGAGCTGGTCAATTATAATGCGTATGGCTTGACGCCTGACGATTTGCATTTCCACCCGTCAGACCTCTTTGAAATTTTACTGGACTTCCCAGACCCGATGGCATTCTTGGACGCTGATCACACGGTCTTTAAAACGCTTAAGGCGGGTTATCAGGCCGACTGGGATGTGGCGCAAAGTGCCCAGGAAATCGATGCGTCCGAGGCCGGCCAAATTCTCAGTCTGCCGGCTGTGCCTGCGTCGAACCGGATTAGCGGGTTGTTTGGAAATGCCTTAGTGGATGAAGACCCGAACCAAGCCTTCGCCATTCTGACCGAACTGAATGATGAGAAAAGGCCCGACTTCCGGGTTTCCATTCGCGCCCCCCGCAAGCGCTCGACCCGCCCAGCCAGCGAACTGGCCGCCGCATATGGCGGCGGTGGCCGCGCGGCGGCAGCCGGGATTGATAGGCTCGCTTTTGGTGATCTGGAGAGCTTTATTGCGGATTTTCGAATGGCTTTCTTATAGATCGATGGTCTGTGCGGTTGAAGCGCTGAAAACTTATCGATAGAGCGCCTTTGTCGCCAACAAGACGATGGCCAAGGGTCGGTCGTTCAAAAGGATCTAGGCGTAGGGATTTCCAATGAAAATTTCTGTTATCGGTACAGGCTACGTTGGCCTTGTTTCTGGGACCTGCTTTGCGGATTTTGGGCACAGCGTGTCCTGCATGGACCTCTCAGAAGAAAAGATTGATACACTCAAGCGTGGAAAATCTCCCATTTACGAGCCGGGTCTGGAAGCACTGATCGCCGACAATGTTCAGGAAGGCCGTCTTTCTTTTACAGCGGATTTAGAAGAGTCGATGGACGGGGCCGATGCGGTCTTCATCGCCGTCGGAACCCCGTCTCGCCGCGGGGATGGCCATGCCGATTTATCCTATGTCTATGCCGCCGTGCGTGATGTCGCCGCAAAGATGAAGGGCTTCACCGTCATTGTTACCAAGTCCACTGTTCCTGTGGGGACGGGAGATGAGGTGGAGCGCATCTTACGGGAAGAACGCCCGGACGCCGATTTTGCCGTCGTTTCAAATCCAGAGTTTCTACGCGAAGGCGCAGCGATCAATGATTTCAAACGCCCCGACCGCGTTGTCGTTGGCACAGAAGACCCGCGTGCGCGGAAGGTGATGGAAGAGATTTATCGTCCTCTTTATCTCAATCAGACACCTATTCTTTTCACGACACGCCGCACGTCAGAGCTCATCAAATATGCGGCCAATGCCTTTTTGGCGACCAAGATTGCGTTCATCAATGAAATGGCGGATTTGTCCGAAAAGGTCGGGGCGAATGTCCAGGAAATATCCCGCGGCATTGGTCTTGACGGTCGCATTGGGGCGAAATTTCTCAATGCAGGCCCGGGTTATGGGGGGTCCTGTTTCCCCAAGGACACGCTAGCTCTGATCAAGACAGCGCGTGATGCGGGCGCTCCCGTCAACATCGTTGAAACGGTTGAACGCGTCAACAAAGAGCGCAAACGCGCGATGGCTGATAAGATTATTGAGGCCTGTGGGGGAGATGTGTCCGGGAAAACGATCGCAATTCTCGGGCTCGCTTTTAAGCCCAACACAGATGATATGCGAGACGCGCCGTCGCTGGATATTGTTCCAGCTCTGCAAGCGGCGGGCGCTCATATCCGCGCCTATGATCCTGAAGCCATGGAAGAGGCCGCCAAGCTCTTGTCCGACGTCACATATATTGATGGCGCGTATGATTGTATTGAAGGGGCGGATGCAGTCGCGATTGTGACAGAGTGGAACCAGTTCAGGGCGCTGTCATTAGACAAGCTGATGAGCGGCCTTAAGCATCCTATCGTCGTTGATCTACGCAATATTTATGACCCCGCTGTGATACGGGAAAAGGGCTTTACCTATACAAGTATCGGTCGGGCTTAGGGTAATCTTATCTGGTGATAAAAGTACTCGTCATTGGAAAGACTGGGCAACTCGCTAGGGCGATTGCCAAAGTAGCGCATTCCAATGATTTTGACCTGACTTTCTTGGATCGCTCCGACTGTGACCTGAGCGCTGATCCAGACACGTTACAGCAAATCCTTTCGACGCCAATTCATAAGGCTGACATCGTTTTAATCGCCGCAGCATATACGGCTGTCGATCAGGCGGAAAAAGATAGTCTTACCGCATTTGCAGTGAACGCTGATGCGCCCGGCGTGATCGCAGGCATAGCGAAACAGGCCAATATACCGGTCATTTATGTTTCAACAGATTATGTGTTTGATGGGCGGGCGCGTTGCCCTTACCTCACGACGAGCCCGATTGCCCCGTTGAACACATATGGGCGTAGCAAAGCCAAAGGCGAAGCGCGCGTGCGTCTTGGGCAGCCTCGGTCCGCCATCATCCGTACGTCTTGGGTTTATGACGTAACGTCGCGTAACTTTTTAACGACCATGATGCGTTTAGCAGAGACGCGCGACACCATTTCGGTTGTGTCAGATCAAATTGGACGTCCAACCTATGCTGGCGATTTGGCAAAGGCCTGTTTGCACATTGCCGAACGTCTCTATGCGCGCGAGGAGCTTGCTTCTGGCACGTTCCACGTGACGAATGCGGGAGATCCCGTCAGTTGGGCTGGTTTTGCGCGAGCTATCTTCGCGATAACACAGAATGAAAAAGATAATCCGCTCACTGTCGTTGATATTACATCGTCGGAGTATCCCACACTGGCAGAACGGCCGCTTTATTCTGTGCTTGATCTTTCGCAGTTTGAGAAAATATTTGATTGGCGTTTGCCGGCTTGGGAAACAGCCTTGGGTCAAGCCTTGAAATCGACTGACATCAGCTAAGTGAGCCGGTATTTATGGGTAAGCGGGTTCACGGTCCTATACGATCTAGCGGTTCTAGAAACCCCTCAAACGCCTTGTGTAAATGGTGAGGTCCAGCCAGCAAAATCCGGCGCGGTAGCGTCTTTCTCTGACACGGTCGGCGGTACCGCGAGACCCCAGTCAATATCCAAACTGTCCCAGTGGACGGACCCATCGCAATCGGGTGCGTAATAGTCGGTGACTTTATAGGCGACAATTGTGTTTGGGGCCCGGGTGACAAAGCCATGGAGAAAGCCGGGTGGCACCCATAGCTGCTGCAAACTATCCGCGCTCAGCTTCACCTTGAGATATTGACCATAGGTGGGCGCCTCCTGCCGGACATCGACGATGACGTCTAGGATTTCACCGGCTAAAACACGGACCAATTTGCCTTGTGCGTGCGGTGGCGCTTGGTAGTGGAGACCGCGCAAAGTGCCGATTTCACGCGAAAAGGACTGGTTCTCTTGAACAAAAATGATGTCCTGACCCAGCGCTTTGATAAAGGCATCCTGCCTGAAAACTTCTGAAAAGTAGCCGCGGTCATCTTCAAACCGTTTGGGTTGAAAAAGCACAGGCCCATAAATGGAAAAGCGTTTGGTCTCCATAAGATGGCCTAACTGTTCGCCGCGTTGAAACGCGCTAGATACCAAGCAACGGTTTTCTCAAGTCCGCTGTCAAATGTCTCAACAGGGCGCCAACCAAGATCTGTTTCGAGTTTTGTCGCATCAATCGCGTAGCGAATGTCATGGCCCGGGCGATCATCAACAAATGTGATATATTGGCGATATGACCCCCCGCGCGGATTGGGGCGCAATATGTCAAGATGATCACAGATCATCTGAACAACATCGAGGTTCGTTTTTTCGTTAAATCCGCCAATATTATAGGTCGTGCCGAGGGGCGCATTTTGCGCAACCTGCCAAAGCGCGGCCACATGGTCTTCGACATAAAGCCAGTCGCGCACCTGCTGTCCGTCGCCATAAATAGGAATGGGCTGACCATTAAGCGCGGCGTTGATCACAACCGGAATCAGTTTCTCACTATGTTGATAAGGACCGTAATTATTTGAGCAATTAGTCAGAATGACGGGCAAGCCGTAGGTCCGGTGCCATGCGCGAACCAGATGATCAGATGCCGCCTTCGAAGCCGAATAGGGCGAGCTTGGTGCGTAAGCTGTATCCTCTGTGAAGAAGCCACCCGCTTCCAGATCACCGTAAACTTCATCTGTAGATACATGATGAAAGCGAAAGCGCGCGCGTTTTTCATCTGTCGCAGCGCTCAAAAACGCGCGGCTTGCCTCCAACAAACGCGCCGTTCCCATGATATTGGTCTCGAGAAAGAGCAGCGGTCCTTCAATTGACCGGTCCACATGGCTTTCTGCGGCCAGATGAATGATAAGGTCGGGGTCAGCCTGGTCAAAAACGGATTTCAAACCATCCGCGTCGCGAATATCAACCCGATGGAAATGGTATCGCGGTGAGTTAGCGGTCTCTTCCAAAGCCTTGAGATTCGCGGCGT
>CAWUKE010000054.1:0-11831 GCA_963922935.1 uncultured Alphaproteobacteria bacterium
CGTTCAATACGCCCATGCGATTCCATGGGTCCCTTCGTCCCGTCGATAGGGGGAACGCTCGGCAACGTCCAGTCACGACTTGATCGCGAGACTGTTAGAGATCGAAAAAAAGCGGCTTTCTAGCGGCGGCGACGTACGCGGACGGCCGCCCCGCGATCATTAACCTGCAACAGGTAGCTGCCCATGGCCGCGCGGCGGATGGAGACTTCATTGATCCGTCCTTCGCGTTCGCGCGGGATTCGCACGCTACGCTTGTCCGTCTGGTCCCAAACTTGACCATTGGCCAGGTAAAAGCGCGTGCGGTCGCTAACGCCGATCTTTTCGGCCCTGACAAGGCGCTCTGTAATCGAATCGACAGATAATGTCTCAGGTGCGGGGGCTTGTGCTGATGAACCTGCGGTAGCCGCCGGGGCTGCGGGTTGGGCTGCGGAATCTCCTGTTACAGCGGGTGCCGGATCAGGATTGGATATACCCGCGATTTGCGTTTCTGTTACGGCTTCATTTGCGGGGTCTGGTTCTGTCATACGGCGCTGCACAGGGGCGGTGAGGGAGTCCCTTTTCGGGATTGCTGTTTCGGCCTTGGCTGTTTTCGTTTCGCTGTTTCGCCCAAATAAACGACCTAAGCGCGGTAAGGACGGCAGTTCGAAGCCAAAGGCGTCGCGCTCAACTTCTTGAATTTCCTCGCGGGTGACAGCCAGAACTTCGCCGCGCGACTGCGCAGCCTGTAGATTTGCGACAGCGTTATCAAAACAGTCGAGGCGAGCCGTCGCTTCCGTAATTGTGGCGCAATTATAAAGACCTTCCAAAGGTGGGCCGCCCTTTTCGTCGGCAGCTAGGGCCAGACTAGTCAGTCCGACCACGCCCAGTAGGCCGAGCGTCACATTTTTTAATCTTTTGTCCATGGAGGGCCTTCTTTGGGGGATCATCGCAACATTATAGGTATTTGTTCACCTGGCCTGTCGCGCGATTTCCTCCCTGATTTCAATATAGAAGCGGTCGATTTCTACGCCTTGCGCATTCCTTGTGCGCTGGGTGACAATAATGCAACAGTCTGTCGTCAATCTGTCTGCGACCTGAATATTTATTCACATACCCTGTTGCTCGATACCCCAATCTCTTTTTAGGGGTAATTCCAACTGCGGGGGGAGGTCCGCCGCAAATTTTACACTTAAGGGTTCAAGAATGACACTTCTGGACAAGAGTCGTCTGCTACAGTCGACCATTCTCGGGGGGCTCCTACTCGCGGCAGCTCCCGCTTTTGCACAAGACGCACCAGACACGGATGTCGTCGATGAGGTTATTGATCTTATCGAGGATGAAGACGAGCTTCTCGATGATGAAGATACCGTCGTCGTAACGGGTTCGCGTCTGCGCCGTAACGAATTTACATCCGCATCACCTCTTAAAGTCCTTAACATTGAGGACAGCCTGAAATCAGGTCTCGTCGATGTGGCGTCCATCGTCCAGCGCTCATCCGTTGCGACAGGGACACAGTTCGACAATACCTTTACAGGCTTCACACTGGATAACGGTCCAGGGTCTTCAACCGTTAACCTTCGTGGCTTGGATCCAGAGCGGACATTGATACTTCTGAACGGTCGTCGTCTGTCACCCGCTGGTGTGCAAGGCGCGCCGACACGTCCTGACATCAACCTGATCCCGCTGACAATGCTCGAGCGGACAGACCTTCTGACAGAAGGTGCTTCAGCGATTTATGGTGCTGACGCGGTTGCCGGTGTGGTGAACTTTATTCCACGTACCGATTTTGACGGCGTCGAAGTCGACGTCTTCTCATCCGCCACTGAAAATGGCGGCGGTTCAGAGTTCCGCGCGTCTATCGCGACAGGGACATCCTCTGACCGTGGTTCTTTCGGTATTGGTGCTGAATATTACACACGCGACAAGGTCACACGTGGCCAGCGCGACTTCTCCCGTTGTTTGCGTGACATTGAGGTCAATCCGGACACGGGTGAGCGCAGCGAAGTCTGCGTTAACGGCGCTTTCTCAAACATGGTTCTTGACCCGATCAATGCCCTGTTCGGTGACGATATCACAGGCGATGGCCTGGGTGTGAACTTCGGTGTTTACGGTTTTGACTTTGAAAACGGCGGTGGTTTCCGCTTGATCCCAACTGACGGTCAGGCTGGGTCTCCAGGTCTGTTTGTCGACGGTTCTGGCGCAGCGGTTCCAAACACAGGTCTGGGTTCTGACTGGCTCTATGACGATCGTTACAACTCTAACAACACGTCAGACGATCTTGATCTTCTGCAGGGTGTTGACCGTTATTCGATCTTCGCCAACACATCTTATGACCTGCAAGCCTTTGGCGATGCGGAATTCTACTCAGAAGTTCTGTATGCCAACCGCCTGCAGACCATTAACGTGGCTGCGCCTCAGGTCTTCCCATCCGTCGACTGTTCGAACCCGTTCATCCAGAATGATCCGGTTCTTTCCGCGACGCCAACCTGTGGTGGTCCTTTCAGTGGCTTCCTCGATAGCCTCGACCTTGACCAGCTGATCGTTCTGCCGCGTCTGACAGAAGCGAACGGACCGATCGACGTTGACGTGCAAACGACACGCGCTGTTGCCGGTATTAAAGGTAACCTCGAAGCGATCATCCCAACCGGTAAGTTCCGCGCGGGTAACGATAATTTCGGCTTTAACCTCGGTAACTTCACCTATGACATGTGGGTCTCTTACGACCGCAACACAGGTGTCACACGTCGCCGGACAATCAATGAAGAGCGCCTGACAGCGTCATTCAACGCCACGCAGAACCCAGACGGCACGATCACTTGTGAAGGTGTTCAAAGTGACCTGTTTGCATTCGTGACGGGCGAGGATTGTGTGCCATTCAACTTCACAGATCCAACGATCTACCAAGAGAACCGCCTACCAGAAGATCTGGCGGCTTACATCTCCGGTCTGGAAACAACCAGCACGACGATCGAGCAGTCCATGGTATCCGGTTCGATCAATGGTGACCTGGCTTACCTGCCAGCGGGTACAGTACCGTTCCTGATCGGTTTTGAATATCGTCTTGACGAACTGACATCCTTGAACAGCTTCCAGATCACATCTGGCGCGGGTACAGGTCGTAACGAGCCCGACACACTGGGTTCGACAGAACTGTTCGAAGTCTTCATGGAAACAGAAATTCCGATCCTCAAAGGCATGCCTTTGGCGGAAGAGCTGACCTTCACAGGTGCAGCCCGTTGGACTGAAGAGCAATTCTTCGGTGCCCTCTGGACCTATCGTCTACAAGGTGTGTACCGTCCGACAGACTGGATCACATCCTCTGTGTCCTATGGTACGACATATCGTGCGCCAAACCTGCGTGAGCAGAACCTGGCGGGTGCGACATCCTTCCTCGGCGCGTTTACTGACCCCTGTGTGGCGTCCTCTGCGCTGCGTCCGGATGAAGATGATCCATTGTTCCAGGTCCTGATCGACAACTGTGTCGCCCAGGGTGCGGATCCGTTCTCACTGGGTGTTGGCGGTGCTGTGACAGTGCCTGTTGTGACCGGTGGTACGCGTGAGCTGGACTCTGAAACATCAGAATCTTTCTACGGCCGCCTGTTGGTTGAGCAGCCATGGTTCGACGATTTCGATCTGTCACTGGCCGTTGGTTACTACAACATCGAGATCGAAAACACAGTGGAAGAGCCTTCCGCGGTTCTGATCCTGTCTCAGTGTCTCTTGAACGAAGAGCAGCCTGGTCTGACCAGCCCGTTCTGTTCACTGATCACACGTGACAGCAATACAGCCGATCCAGGCCGGAACTTCATCAGCCAGATCGATGCGACCTTCTTCAACACAGGTCTGATTGAGACAGACGGTATCGACATCGATATCCGCTACTCACAAGACTTTGCGATCGGTAACAACGAACTGACGCTGACATCTGAACTGTCTGCCTCTAACGTGATGAGCCTGCGCAGCCAGGACTTCCCGTCAGAGCCATTCTTCAGTGATGATGGTCGTCCAAATGTGCCGCACTGGTCTGGTGACCTGTTTACGACACTCCAGTACAATGACTTCTCATTGAACTGGTTTGCGCGTTATGTCGGCTCCACAATGGATGACGATATTGATCCGGTTCGGACAGCGGCACAGCAGGCTCAGTTCGGTACAGATTTCCGGACTGGCGAAGTGATCTTCCGTGAAGGCTTCCGCGATGTGGAAGAAACGGAAGAGCAGTTCCTGCACGATATCTCCATGTCCTATGATCGTGACACATGGAGCGTGATCGTCGGTGTGCGGAACGTCTTCGACAAAGAGCCTCCAACAGTCGACGAAGCTGAAGGTTACTTCACATCCGCTAACACTGTTCTCGGTGGTGGCTATGATGTGACAGGTCGTTCCTTCTTCGCCCGCGTGGCCAAGACTTTCTAAGACACGGATTGCGGGCGCCTCGCCCGCAACTTCACACAAATGTTAGGCAGTGCGATATTGTCGCACTGCCTTTTTTATTTTCATGTCGCAGAGAAACTCATAAAAGAAACGTAAACGACAATTCGGAGGATCTATGTTGAAACGAACTCTGTTGGCATCAGCGATTGCCATCGGCATGATGAGTGCCCCCATCGCCTTAAGCACAGCGGCCGCCAAAGTATCTGGCGCTCTTGCTACACCAGAGGAAATGGCCACACGTCCCGCTATTCCACAGGTTTCCGTTTCACCCGATGGGAAAAAGGTCGCTTACCGTGTCGCCCAAACAAAGATGGGTGATTATGCGATCGAAGTTCGCGATATTCAAAATCTTGGTAAAGACCCTGTCCGCTTGGGCTCTAAGCGGATGGATATTACGGGCTTCCGCTGGATCAGTGACGATCAATTGCTTGTCGATTTCATTCAACAGACAGGCCGTCAGGTAAAACAACAAAATGTTGGGACCTTCAGAGGCCTGACCGCGATTATGAATGCCGATGGCTCTGGGCGTCCGATTGAACTATATGACGACCTCGAAATTGTCGCGGCGCTGCCTGATGATCCAAAACATGTTTTGGTCGAAACAAACCGCTCGCGGAACCTGACCTTTGAAGACATGAAACGCAAAGGGATGAGCATCAGTGATGCTGTGAATCCTGACATTTATAAAATGAATGTCGAAACGGGCGCGTTGCGCAAGTTCTCAAGCCCAGGCGCTATTCAGGTTGTGAGCCGCTCTGCAGATGGTAACCCCGCTGTGGGTATTGAGTTCCGCGCCGATCGCGCCGGGGATGTTTACTATCTCGCTGATCGAGATACGGGCGAATGGGAAGAACTTATAACGTTGCCGAGTTCAGACATGACGGCAAAGTTCTCCATACTTGGTGGACATCCAACGAAGGACGGGGTTTTGTTGGTGTCAACGAACATCACGCCTTCAGGCACCTCAGAATACCAAGAGGTTTATGAGGTCGATTCAGAGACAAAGTCCTTTAAGAAGATGTGGTCTAAGCCCGGTCAGGACATTGTTTCCGCCGTCTATGATCCGCGTCCGCAAGAGAGTGGTCGTGTTGTCGGTTTTGTCTATTATGGAAAAGATGATGGTCTTCGCAAAATCCGGTGGCTGAGCCGGTCCGCAAAGACCCGTCACGATAATGTCGCAGGGGCTTTCCCAGGTAAAGATGTTCGCCTGGGGCGGAGTGATCGGGACGGTGATACTTACAATGTAATCGTCTCTGAAGGCACAGGCATTGCCTCTCATTATATTGTTGACGGGGACAGCGTTTTGCCGCTCGGCCCGGCTCGCGGTTTGGACGACTCGCAAATGTCGCCGCAGAAATATATCGAATATCCATCAAAAGATGGGTCCGTCATGGTGCCGGCCTATGTGACCGTGCCCAAGACAGGGTCTGCGCCTTATCCGGCGATTGTCATGCCGCACGGCGGACCGTTCGTGTTCTGGCGTCCGACAGGGTTTGATGAGTGGACGCAGTTCCTGGCGGCCAATGGCTACGTTGTGATCGACCCGCTCTTCCGCGGAACAGAAGGCCTCGGACGGTCTTTCCTCGAAGGCGGTTACGCCAATTGGGGCGAAGAAATGAATGACGACATGGATGCCGCCATTCCTTACTTGGCGAAGCAGGGTCTCATTGATCCCAATAAAGTGGCTATGTTTGGCTGGTCCCACGGGGGCTATGCGGCCGTTGCAGCGGCCATCCGCTCGCCACAAGTCTATCAGTGCACGATCCCAGGCGCGGCTGTGTCCGATATTGGGCAGCAAAACTCTGGCTTTGCTGATAGCCGCCGCGCGCGTCGTTTCTTGGGTAAAACCTATGCGGGCCTAAATCCTGTTAAGCACATCGACAAGGTCAGCGTGCCAATGCTGATCATCCACGGTGAACTTGATCAGCGCGTGATGCTCGAGCAATCAGACATTTTGGTTAAAGAGCTGGAAAAGCATAATAAGCCGTTCCGCAAGCTCTACCTCGAAAAGGCCGATCACTTTAGTAATACGCTGACCTACGAAAACCGTTTGGAAATGTATAAAGAGATGCTCGACTTCCTCGGCGATGAGTGCGGGATGTAAGTCCGCTCAATCGAGATCAAAAGAAAAGCGGGGCTTTGACCCCGCTTTTTTATTGTTTATCGTTTGTTGGGCGCTGGAGACGTCGCCGGCATCCCATCCTCGGGTCTTAACTCACGGCCTTACTCAATGCGCGGTAAAGGGGCTTCCAGTTCACGGGACTGACGGCTAATCGCCTCGCGGGCTTCGATGAGTTGCTGCACCTCTGCACTGTTGAGCAGCGTCGAGAGCGTTTCCAGATCGCGACCGGACTGCACAGATCCGGACAAGAGGTCGTTGAAAAGCTCCTCGCGTGTCTTAAGGCGTGGGTAAACCCGCAGGCGAACATCGCTCTCTTCTTCAATATCGGCCAAGCGTTTCGCGGCCGCAATTGCCGTATTCAGCCCGCCCAGCTCATCGACTAGGCCACGTTCAAAGGCTTGCGCGCCTGTCCAAACGCGTCCTTCGGCGATCGCGATCACCTCTTCACGGCTCATATCGCGGCCCTCTGCGACCAATCCGACAAATTCGTCGTAAATGGCGTTCATTTCCCGCTCAAAGCGTTCGGCCTGTTCGGCGGTAAAGGGCTCATCAACATTATAGGCGCCCGCGAACGGACCACCAACGCGGATACCCTCCACATTATAGCCGATCTTGGCGAAAGCGTCTTCAAAGGCGATCTTGCCCGCAAAAACGCCGATGGATCCGGTGATGGTCTGCGGCATCGCCACGATATGATCGGCGGATGTCGCAATGTAATAGCCGCCGCTGGCTGCATATTGGCCCATGGAAATAATGACAGGTTTTCCCGCTTCCTGCGCGCGTTTCACAGCGGCTAGAATTTGATCTGAAGCGGCTGCCGACCCACCGCCAGAGCTGACGCGGAAGATAATGGCTTGAACCTCTTCATTCTCAAGTGCGGCATCAAGCGCTGCCGCCATATCTTCGCCTTCCATGTTGACCGTGGAAGAGAAGGGGGAGTCGCCGCCGGGCTGGCTTGGCATGATCGTGCCCTGGCCAGAGACGAGCGCGATAACCGGCTCGCCATAATGGGTTTCTGGCTCATAGGTGGCAATAGATTGGAAAACTGCATCACCGCCGCCCGCTTTTTCAAGCGCGTATTCCTTGGCCTCTTCTAAATACCCGACCTTATCGATCAAGCGGGCCTCCAAGGCCTCGCCGGATTGATGTGGGCTGCTGTCCAGCAAAGAGAGTAATTGCTGCTTCGGGATGTCCCGGTCTTGGCTGATATTTTCAACGGCCAGATCAAATAGCGACGTGATCAGGCTTGTCGTCGATTCGCGGTGCGCGTCCGTATAGCCGGTTTGTGTGTAGCTATTGACCGCCGTTTTATAATCGCCACGGCTATAGAATTCGGGCTGCGCCCCGATCTTCTCTAACGTGCCACCGAAAAACTCTGACTGAGAGTACAGCCCCGCCATGGCAACGCTTTCTGTCTCTTGTAGCCAGATCTCATCAGACGCCGCAATCACCTGATAAGGAATGATAGAGGTCGTGTTAAGACCTTGTGCGTGGGTGATGACGAATTTGTCTGCCGCGCGAAAATCGAGCAGAGCCAAACGCAGCTCTTCCGCACTGGCAGGCGCGAGGCCCAGGCTTTCTCCGCGAATAAAGACGCCCTTAACCTGATTATCCTCTGCGGCGCGTTCCAAAGCGCGGACGACGCCCACAACACTTTGGGGTGAGTCTGAAAAGAGAGTCGATTGGATCGGCGAGTCGATCACGCCTTGTCGCAAATCCAGCTCTAAAACGATGGGGTCCGAGCTAACAGGTTCATTACTTAAAAGCGAAGCCAAGCTCATCACGACCATAATGAGAAGGATGAGGGACACAAATAATCCGACGATCACGCCCAAAACCGTGATGAAAAAGACCTTTGTCCCGCTCAAGCGACGTTGCGTCGCAGGCGCTGAGTTAAACTGATTTGTCGGGGAGGGGGCTTGCGTCGTGGTCACAAACAATCCTTCTGCTCTCGAGGCGGCATGGACCGAAAGGATCGCTGGCCGCATAATTTACCGTTTTTCGATATGTGGCATTTGCCAGCGGCAATTCCAAGTGCGGCACGCAGACCCACTATGAGCGAATGCGCCGTGTCCTTTTCAGGCGTGAGAGGTTTGCAGACCTGTAATGTCCCGCTGATTCTGATACCGTCTCGCTCTGGCGCAGCGTTTATCCTCGATAAAGTGCTGTAATTACGCGTGGAAAGAACATTGCAATCTCTGACAGTCCCGCATAGAAGCCGCGCCTGTTACGCAAATGAGTTGGCCCAAACTCGCAAAGACAATGCGTTTATTGGGGTGTAGCTTAGTTGGTAGAGCGTCGGTTTTTGGTACCGAAGGTCGCTGGTTCGAGTCCAGCCACCCCAGCCACTCATTCTTTTGCGAAAATCATCAAGCTGTCATCCGCTCCTGATTTCGCCGGAAGGGAGACGTTTCGGCCGTTCGTGGCTGTCTTTCCGTGTCTATAAAGCCCCGATTTCGACTTTCTCTGTGGAAGACACTGAATTTTTTACGGAATAAAACGTTGCAGACACGTCCACGTAATGATTGATTAAGAAAATCGGCCCGTGTAACGGAGGTCGAGCAAAGGGGCCTTAAGACCTCGAAACCTATCTTGGAGGACGTGAGTGGTGCGATCGCTATATGCGTGGCGAACCGGCAGTGATATTAAAGGGGAAAGGTCTGGCACGATACGCCAAGCCCTAGCCCTTTGTGCTGGTGCAACCTTTTGTGCAATTTCGGCCCCTGCCTTTGCGCAAGACAGCGCGGCAGATGAGTATGCGGCTTTGCTGCAGCAGATTGCTGACCTGAACACGACCACGGCACAGCGTGAATTTTACGCGTCGCAACAAGAGGCGGAGATTGAGAGCCTCAACGCGGCTGTCGAAGCGGCCTCTGATGAAGAGAGCCAAGTCGAGCTTCTTCCTATGTTGCGCGATATGATCGCCCAGCTCGAAGAAGTGATGGTCGAAGACCTGCCGATAAATGTCGAGCGCCGCTTTGCCCTGCTCGACGATCTTCGCGAGGACGTTAGCTCTGATGAGGCCTCTGCCTATGAAGGCTTCCGGCGGGCCCTCGACCTTATTGGCGATGAAGCTGAACTTGGTCTGTCTGTTAGCTATTACCTTGGCAATAACCCCGTCGATCCGGGCGGGCGCTTCGCGGCCTGTCAGGCCGATCCGATGGGCGCTGTCTGTGACCTGTCTGATGATCAGATAGTCGGCCTGGAAAACGGTGCCGCCGTTGAAGACTTTAACCAGCTCGGCCAGCTGCCCGATGGCAACTATATTCATTACGGACGCCTTGCTTTGCTCTATCTCGAGCGCGATAGCTCCGTCGGTTACCGTTATAATGCCGCGTCGAAGCAGTGGGACCGCATTTCCAATAGCGAGCTTTTGAGCTTGCGCCAGGATGTGCGGATTGCCCGCGGTGAAAGCGCGATTTCCACAATGTCTGTTCCGATTGAGGTCGGAGCGCGCAGTGCGGATGATGCCAGTTAATTAAGAACCCAAAGGGGCCCATCCGGACTGGCCCCGACGCCTCCGCGCCAAAGGCGGCGGTATTCGGTCCGGATCGCAACTATGACGCAGACTTGGAAGGAAACCATGCCTAAATCATCCACCCAGACGCGCAGTGGGGCCCAGCGGCTCTGGCTCGCCTTGATGTCGGGGGCTGCTATCAGCCTGACCGCCATCGTGCCCGCTCAAGCTCAGCTTGAAAGTGCTTTATCCGCTGCCCGGCAATCCACCGCCAGTAGTGCGGCGGCGCAGCGTCAGATCGACCAAGCCGACGATGCGGCCGGGTCTGCTGTTCGCGAATATCGCGCGGTTCTGCAGCAATTAGACAATACGCGCCTGTTCGCGGCGCAGCAGCAAATCTATTTGGACAGCCAGACCGCGGAAATCGCGTCTGTGCAAAATCAGCTCGGCACGGTTGAGCAGATCAAACAGGGTATGAGCCCGATGATGCTGCGTATGACGATTGCCCTGGAAGAAGAGATCCGCGGCGACGTTCCGTTCCGCATGAATGAGCGTATGGCGCGGCTCGATCGGGTAAAGGCCTCTCTGGCCAGCCCGAATGTGTCCCCGGCAGAGCAATATCGCCAGGTGTTGAACGCTTATAAGATCGAAGCGACTTACGGCTATTCGACCGAGAGCTATGAAGGCGTTCACCCTGAAAAGCCCGGCGTTGTTGTCGATTTTATCCGTTTCGGCCGCACCAGCTACATCTTCCTTGAGAAAGGCGAGGGCGGTGAAGCCAAGCGTTGGAACCATGCCAACCGTAGCTGGGACGTGTTGAGCGATCTGGATAACCGTCAGGTCCGTCAAACTATCCGCGTGGCCCGTGAACAAGCGGCGCCAGAGGTGGTTTACGCCCCTGTCAACGGCCCAACAGCCGCCAACTAGATTGACCCTTTAGAAAGAGCAAAGAACATGACTGTTTTCAACAAAGCCATGGCTGCCGTTTTCGGGTCAGCCCTCCTTTTGAGCGCCGCGCCCGCCGCCGCGCAGCAATTTTCCTCCATTGATGAGCTGCTAAGTGCGGTTCGCGCTGATAGTGCCGAACAAGATCGGGTCAACCTCCAGCGCGTCAATGAATTCCAAGCTAACGCCTCACAACAGACGGCACTTCTGAATGAAGCCCGCGCTGAGCTTCGGGCTGCTGAAGCTGAAGCGCGCCGCGTTGAAGGTCGGTTTGCCGCCAATGAGCGCCGGATTGACGCGCTGAAAGCGGAGCTGACGTCTGCGCAAGGTGAGTTTGGTGAAGTGTTTGGTCTTGCCCGCTCCATGGCGGGTGAGTTTAAGTCCACACTGGATCGCTCCCTGATCACTTCGCAGTTCCCGAACCGGACAGAAACACTGGGTCGGGTCGCGAACTCTGATGCGCTGCCCTCCACGACGGATCTGAATGATATCTGGAACAAAATGCTCCAAGAAATCCGCGAGCAGCGTCAAGTGACGTCCTACACGGCCGATGTGTCTGGGCTGGGCTCGACCGGCATTACACGCGTTGGCCCTTTTGTAGCCTTTACGTCTGATTCTGGCGACTTCCTGAAGTATAACACCCCGGCTGAGAACGGGGAGGGCCTGCCGCTCTTAAACGTGCTGCCAGCCCAGCCAGGTGGCGCCATCCAAGCGGCCGCTAAAGATGTACTGAACGCCTCACCCGGCAATGTCGTCTATGCGCCGATTGACCCAACACGTGGTGCGCTGCTCGAAACGTTTGAGCTGCAACCTGGGCCGTGGGAACGTGCCCTGCAAGGGGGTGTCATTGGTATGATCATCATGGCGCTGGGGGCTTTGACGGCTCTGTTTGGT
>CAWUKE010000055.1:0-11660 GCA_963922935.1 uncultured Alphaproteobacteria bacterium
AGACTGAGCCAGAGCGACTGGTCTCAGCTGCGCCCGAAATAGTCCAAACGGATGCGGATATGTCGGAGCAGGCGGACGTCGCGCTGCAAGCCGGCGACACCTATGATCCCGCGGCCGGACTATGGATCCCAGTATTGCTGGGCTTCGCCTTGTTTGGGGCGAGCGTGACGGGATTGTTCTTGGGTGCGGAGGAGCTGCTGGGCGCGTGGGGACCGATTTTGGCCTTATCAGGCGCAATTGTTGGCGCGCTGATGATTGTCTTCGCGCTCTATCTGATCACGGCGGGGCGACTGCGCGAAATTTAACAACGGTGATTTAAGCATTTCTGGATAGAGAGTTTTTGAAAAACATCGGCGAGAGACCGATATTCAAGGTGAAGGTGACCTCATGACAACGCTTTTGGCAGATTGGACAGACGCCCACACAGCGCAGTTCCAGTCCGAAATTATGACATTCCAGCATAATTTGGCGGCGACGGGTTTATTTGAAGACGACGCTTTAATTGCCCTGTTGGACGCGCATCCCAGCCATATGCTAGATGTCTGCACGATGGGCGGCAGCGATCACCCCCTTTACCCGAACAAATTCCGCACGGGTGATTTCCGGGACGTGCCAGCGCGTGTGCTTGTCGACGCGGCCAAAGCGGGCAAAGTCTGGATCAACCTCCGCAACGCTATGAACTTGCATGCAGAATATCGCGAAGTCATGGAGACGATGTATGGCGAACTCGCCGAGGCGACAGGCAATCGCGCCTTTAATCCCAAAGGCGGGATCTTGATCAGCAGCCCTGTCGCGCAAGTTCCCTATCACTTTGATAAGACGGAAACGATCCTGTGGCATGTGCGGGGACAGAAGACGATCTATATCTGGCCCGTGAACCAGCGCTTCATTCCGGACACGGCGCATGAAGCCACGCTGACCGATCTTCTTGAAGATGATCTGCCTTACAAGCCGGAATTTGACGCCGAGGCGACCAAGATCGTCTTAGAGCCTGGGCAAGCTGCCACGTGGCCGCTTAACGCGCCGCACCGCGTAGATAATCAAACGTTTTGCGTGTCCGTGACGACCGAATATTCAACCCGCGAAAGCGCGATGAAGAACGCGACCATGCTTACCAATGGGGCGTTGCGTCGCTATCTGAAACTGAACCCGAGTTATGAAAAAGACGGCGTGGTCGCGCGCCAAGTCAAAAGTGTCGCCGGGCGCGTCATCCGGAAAACAGGCTTGATGCCCGATACAACGCAGCCTGACATGGTGACCTTTAAGGTCGATGCAGATGTGGACGGTTATTTGGTGGATGTAGAGCCCGTTGAACGGGCTTTTTAAAAAGTAGCTTTTCATTAGGTCAACGCCCTGCCGTTGGCAGGGTCCGTTCGCTGTCGCTCACGGCGCTTCATTATTTTTGATTATCAATCAAAAATTTCTGGCTTCGCCAGAATCATTCAGCGTCCATTCCAATGTCGAAATTGGGCGCACTGTGAGTGAGGGCGCCGACGCTGATGACGTCGATCCCACTTTCCGCAATCGCGCGAACGGTGTTCAGATTGACGCCCCCGCTCGCCTCTAAAGTGGGACGACGACCCGTGTAGGCATCGACGATTTTCACCGCTTTCTCCAGGCGATCCGGCCCCATATTATCCAGCAAGATGACGCCCGGTTCGTAAGGCAGAACGGTTTCTAACTGTTCCAGCGTGTCCACTTCGACGCTGACCATGACCATGTGATCAACCTTTTGCATGAGCGTGCCCAGCGCCGCATCGACGCCGCCCGCCAGCGCGATGTGGTTGTCCTTGATCATCATAGCAGCGGCGAGGCTTTCGCGGTGTGCAAAGCCTCCACCGGCCAGGACCGCGCGTTTTTCCAGCGCGCGCAGGCCTGGCGTGGTCTTGCGGGTCGCGGCGATCCGCACGCCCGTGCCTTCAATCGCTTTCACATACTGGGAGGTCAGTGTGGCAACGCCACTCATCCGCCCGAGAAAGTTCAACGCGACGCGTTCAGCCGACAGCAAAGAGCGACTTGGCCCCGATACGCGCGCGACGATGTCACCTTTTGTGACGACGCCACCATCAGCGACGACCGTCTCAAACGTCATCTTTGGATCAACCCGCGCATAGGTGAGGGCGGCGGCTTGCAGGCCGGCCATCACGCCGTCCTCCCGCGCGCGCATCACCAGCGACCCGTCAGCGGTCTCTGGCACCAACAAATTCGCCGTCAGATCGCCAGAGACGCCAAAGTCTTCGCGCAGGGCGGCCCGGACGACGGGTTCGATCACGATGAGGGGTAGGGGCGGAAGCTGTGTCATGGCGTTCGCCTAGCCTGTTGGGAAGGGCAGGTCGAGGCCCACAGCGCTCAAGACGGCCCACCCATCGATCGCGGCGAGCAGTTCTCCCGCGCGGTCCGGCTCAGTCAGGCGCGCGGCGAGCCAGCCATGCAGATGCTCTGCGATACGCTGGCCGATGACGCGCGCATTCTCATCGCCTCTGAGACTCATGGCCGCCAGTTCGAAGAAAACGGCATAGGCGCTTTGAAAAGCCGGACTTTGTAGCGCCTGCTCCATCAGCATCATGATCTGCGTGGCGGGCAGGGGGTCGGGCGGCAAAGCCGCTTCCAAAATCGCCATATTGCGATCCACAACGACATCAAGACCCGCCTGAAGCACCCCCGCCTTGTCACCAAAGTGATAGATCAACATGCGGTCAGACGTGCCCGCCGCTTTGGCGATCGGGCGCAGGCTCGCCGTGGCCAGACCTTCTTCTAAAAGGAAGTCTGCAATGGCGTTGGCATATGTCTCTTTCACACTCACTTGACAAAAACTGTAGCGACCGCTACACATGTAGCAAGTGCTACATTCAGACTAACTTTGTCTCGGGAGGGTTTCATGGACCGCAAGTTCACGTTTTTTCTTATCGGTTTTATTTTCTGGCTGGTGGGTGTTGTTGCCATACGGTTTCTAGCGCCGATCGTCACGGGCTCTTTGGGCCTGCATTTAGTTTTCTTAGGCGTCGCGTTTTTGTCCTCACCTATTACCCTAATCCTTATCGCCAAGCTCACCGGGCGCACGAAACATGACATGCTCATGCCGCTTGTCCTGATGACCATGCCGTCCATGTTTCTCGACAGTCTGGCTGTATCCTTTGATGGGCGGGGGCTGACGAATATTTACGCCAATACGCCCGCGCTTTCGGCTTATGCTGGCGGGGCGCTACTCATGGCATTTTGGAGCCTCTATCTGTTCGCGCTGATCTGGCACCGTCCGCAAACCGCAGCGTAAGGCGTCAGCACAACAATCACGTTGCGCAGGTTTATTCAAGACCGCGCGTCGTGCTTTCCCAAGGTCGAATTAAACTAAGGAGAGCGTTCCTTACCGTTCGAACAAAGCCTTGTATTCGAATATGTAAGCGTCCATGTCTCAGGCGACTATTTATAGCGATAGAACTATTCTATCGCTATAATTCTGGGGGATCTGATGCGAGTCATCGCGGTTATTGTTACAGCCTTATTGTGGTGTGTCGCTGGCACAGCTTCAGCACAGGAGAGTTACCCTTGGATGGCAAAGCGCGCGGGGGATTGGACGCTCTCTGACGATCAAGATCAGCCGATCTGCACCATCACATTCCAGCCCGTCGGTGAGTTCACGCTGACGGAGGGCCGTGGCAAAGCCGAACCCAAGGACTGTCCGGAACCGTACTCTGAGTTGAGCGCCTGGTCGATGCCCGACGAAAAGACGCTGTGGCTACAGAAAGGTTGGCGGACCCCCGTACAAACGCGCGATAAAGACAATGACGGCGTTTTTGACGGGCGCTACGGCAAGAAAAAAGATAATATTCGCGTCCGCCTCGTCCAAATTACGGGCGAAGCGGCAGGTCGCGCGACCACCCCAACGGTTGAAGGCCCGGCCCAGTCGGTCGAAGCGCCGCCCGCCCTATTCCACACCTCTGAGTTACTGCGGGGAGGATGGGAGATATTGGACGCGAACGGACAATCCGTCTGTGTCTTGGACTTTCAGCCGCGCGCCATCGGACAGACAGATGATACGTCGGGCGGGAAATATAGGCTGACCGGCAAAGAAAACTGTCCCGCGCCGTTCGACCGGCTTGACCTATGGGAAACGCCAAAACGCCATCAGATATTCCTGTTTAACAATTCGCTATCGCGCGCCACATTCCGCGGGCGGGATCGGGACCGGGACGGGGTTTATGAGGGCGAAGCCGATGGCGTGGCATACAGCCTTGTCCCCCAACAGATCGATCGCGTTCAAAAGTATATCCGGTTCCATCAGCAATCGGACCAGTTTAGACCGCCCGCTAATCCGAACCATTATGCGGGCGTCTATATCTTCCAAGCGCTAAGTGGCGATGTGAGAGCGGAATGCCGCGTCGTTCTGGAACCCCAACGCAGACGCAACGGGACAGGTCGCATCAACGCCGATCCCGACTGCCCAGAGCGGGTTCGGATATCAGAGCGTTGGTCTGTCGCATCAGGGGACGGGGTTATCCTGGACGCACGAGACGGCACCGCCATGATCGCTACGCGTGTGGAGCCGTTTCCGCCCGTCTATGAAATGCGGCGTCACAAAGGCCCCACGATTGATAAGAGCGGCGTCACAGAGTGGCATTTGACCAAAGTCTTCGGCCCCGGCGCATTGGATCTGGATGGTAATCCGCGCCGCGTTCCCGACTTGGCTCCACAAAACGTCATCGGTGATTGGCGTTTGGACACGGCCGAGCAACGCAACTGCCCCGTCCGCTTAGAACGTGACGGTCGGGTCAATACACGATGTGCGTCGTTCTGGTCCAATTGGCGCGTCGAAAATGGCGAGCTGATCATTCGCAGCTCCACCCAGACCGTCTTCTTCCGCGGCGCTCTGTCGGGGCGCGATAAGATCACAAATCTCAATGACCCCCGTGAGGAGATGTCTCGCCCCTAAAGAACCCATCAAGTAACGCATCCTGAGCAAAGGTGAGACGCGGCTCGGAGTATGCGCGTGTCGCCGCTATGACGACGGACTCAATGGCATTCGCTTCGGGTAGGTGATATACAAGGTCTATTGAGGAGCATTGCTGAATTTCAGGACTGGTTTTGAGTACAAACCCGCAGAAAATACGTCGACGATACGGACCGAAAGTTCGCCGGGAAATGATCTTGGATAAGACGGCTGAGATCATCGCGTCAGAGGGTCTCTCGAACCTCTCCATGGAAAAGATCGGCCAGCATGCGGGTGTGAGTCGCTCATTAGTCTACAACTATTTCGACAGCCAGGCCGAGCTTTTGAAAGAGCTTTTGCGGCGCGAACTTAAAACACTCAGAATGAGACAGTTTGCAGCGGCTGAAGGAGCCAAAACATTTGAAGACTTGGTCCGAAGTGTCACGCATGAATATCTGAGCTATATCGATAAGCGCGGCCTGATTATTGAGCAGCTTCAATCCGATCCGGGTATTTCTGGTGGAAATGATCCGACTGATTTTGACCGGGAAACCTCTGTCCAATATCTCGCCCCGCTGGCGGCGAAGCAATTTGGACTTCCTCTGCCGCTGGCCAGGGCCGCGGTCGATATCTCCTTTGGTCTGCCAGCCTCAGCAGGGGCTTACCTTTTGAAACGTGAGCTCGACCTGCAAACCGTAGAGGACATTACCGTATCGATGATCTTGGGAACGCTTTTACAGGTCAAAAGCGACTATATGACAAAGCGCCCCCTTGATCGCGATTAGTCACTCGCCATTCCGGATTGCGATACGTGACTTTATGGCCGCCGTCACAGCGTCCCGATCCACAAAATGCGGGCGGTGACCCACGCCGCTTATGAGCAGCACGTCTAAATCATCTGACATCGCTTTGATGTCTGCGATGACCCCATCCGTCATAACCGGATCATCATCCGAATAGATCAGCAGGGCGGGCACGGTGAGGCGCGCCGACCGAGACGGCCAAAAGTCTTCATCGCGGATGGCGTCAAACGCCGGAATGTTCGCCCGGTACCAGTTGATTAGTCGGTCCAGACGTCTCGGTTGGCCGACATCGGCGTACAGGCGCTCCGCCTCGGACTCGCTCATGAGTCCCTCTTCAGGATAGCGCGCATAGACACTCTCCCAAAGCTGATCCTTGATCCCTAATAGTCGGATTGCGACGGGGCTCGCGCGTTTGAAGTCATTGACGTAGGAAAAGACCTCGCGGTGCGACGGATCTGTGTCTAACCGATTGAGCAAGACATCGTGCGGTGGCCCGCTAATATTCGTCAGGGTCCGGACTTTATCGGGATGGGCTTTGGCAAAAGCTGTCGCAACGCCCGCGCCCCAATCGTGCCCGACAAGGTGGATGGACTCATAGCCTAAGTCAGATATGTCGGCGGCGAGGTCTTCTAACCGGTAGGCTTCAATATCGCTGGGGGCATCGGAATGACCGACACCTAAGCCGTCGATGGCGATGACGTGATGATCCGCTGCGAACTCATCCATCAGGCGAAACATAGCGAACCAATAGGACGGAAACCCATGTAGGAAGATGATGGGCTCGCCTTCGCTCACACCCGCCTCGACATAATGGATGCGCTCCCCAATCTCGCCGACAAAGGCGCTTTTATAAGTCGTCCCTGAGCTTGTGAGTTCGTTAGCGAGCGTAACAGCCGGATCAGGCTGGCGTGTATCAACCCGGATGTCAGCGTTCGACCAAACCGAAAGACCGATCAGCATGGCGCATAGAACACAAAAGAGACTCAGAGCCCACTTCAGCAATCGACGCATTCTATTTATCCTCTCGTGAGACAAAAAAATATCCAGCCCTTTCGAGCTGGATAAAGATGCTGTTTAGCGACGCTGGCTCTACCAACGCTTGCGTAGGGTGATCCCGTACGTCTGCGGCTCATTCGGGAAGCCGTTGAGCGTTCCGGGTTGGAGCAGGCCTTCCGTCACACTCGTGAAATATTGCTCGTCGAATAAGTTTCGAGCCCACAATGAGACTTCAATGTCTTGCGGGGTTGTGATCCCGATCGAGGCATTCACGAGGTGGTTATCGGGGCTGATATTGTTGGCTTCAGCTTGAGCCTGAAGATCAGCATCATCAACATAGTTGAAATCGCTCGTATATTGCCAATCAGCTCGTGCAAAAACAGGCAGTCCGGAAATCTCTGTCGAATAGTCAAAGAAGACAGATGTATTCCAATCTGGAACACCGGAGGGGGTTTCCCCTGTTAGGTCAAAGTCGGGTGTAACGAACTCGTCAAAGACGGCGTCCAGGTAAGTCGCCGCGACACCAAAGATCAGTCCGTCGGTGGGTTGGAACGTCGATTCGAGTTCGATACCTTGTGTCGTCTGCGAGCCTGCACTTGCTAATGTCAGCGCGACACCGTCAAAGGCGACAGATTGGAAGTCATCAATCTGTTGATCAAAAACAGCAAGCTGAACATTGGCGCGATTGTCGAAAAAGCGGCCTTTTAGCCCCAATTCGATAACACGCGCACTTTCTGGGCCTTGGAACCGTGAACCCGCTGTGAGGCGAGGGATGGCGAGGCCAGCTGTCTGCAACGCTGTGACATCTTCAGGTGTCGGTCGGGATGTACGGCCGAGATTGAAGGATGATGCCTTAAAGCCTGTCGCGTAAGAGCCATAAACGTTCAAATTCGGCGTGGCGTCATAGGCAAGACGGAGCGTGTAAGTGACATCGTCATCTTCGCTGCGCCCATCTTCGACAGCGTTGGGCAATTCCTGGAAAGGGGGAAAGACTTGGAAGCCGCTTAGGAACGCAACAGAAGGCGGAAGCGTGAGGGATGAGAAGATATCTGTGTTAACCTGCGTAAGCGTCACTTCTTTTTCGTCGTAATTATAGGCTAGACCGACCGTTGCAGTCAGTTGATCTGTCAGGTGCAGATCCGCATTCCCGAAAAGGGTGAGCGCCATATTATCCTGATCGCGCGTTTCAATGACACCTTGTCCCTCGCCAAAGAAAGTCTGGCCAATCGGCAAAGTAAGCGCGGCTTCAACCCCGCCTAGAACGCCCGGCGCGCCGATAAGGGCGAGGAAATTATCGACGAAGGGGCGGGTTTCAGCGGCGAAGAAGTTCTCGCCTTCTGTGTCGGCGACCTCATCAAAATAAAGCCCGCCGATCAGCCAGTCGACGCGGGCGTCTGGATTGTTGGAAGAAAGCCGAACTTCTTGCGTAAAGGTATCGAACTCATTGTCGTTGAAGGACTGGGAAATGCCCGCGCTCGTGCCATCAAAATCCAGTTCGGAGAACCCACGCGAGTAGCGATAGGCCGTAATAGATGTGAAATCGAAATGCTCGAACGCGTGATCGACATGAAGCGACACGCCGCCTGCGCGGATTTCATTTGTTGGGTCTAGGTTCGTGAATTGTTCAAAGCCAAAAGGATCATTCGCATTAAAGTCTCCCAGAGGTCCGATGGCGGCAATGGTGACACCGCCCGCTTCAATGTTGGCGCCGTGGCAGCAGATTTCGTTGATTTCGTCATAATCACCAATCAAGCGAATAGATGTGTCGTCTGAAGGTTCCCAGAGGAGCTGTCCGCGGAGGCCAAAGCGATCTCTTTCATTCAACTCTGTGCCTGTGGCCAGGTTCGTGGCGTAGCCATCACGCTTGTTGAACGTGCCGGATAGGCTGAAGGCGACTTGGTCTGAGAGGGGGCCTGTCACGTCGCCTTGCAAACGGACGGCATTGAAGTTCCCATAGGTCCCGCTCACCGATCCACCCCACTCAAATTGCGGGGCCCGGGTTGTCACAGAAATAACACCGGCGAGGGCGTTCTTACCGAAGAGTGTTGACTGTGGGCCGCGTAAAACTTCGACTTGCTGCAGATCTGGAAGGTCTGTCAGCGCCGCGCCTGTCCGTGATCTGTAGACGCCGTCAACGAAAACCCCGACGGAGGGCTCAATGCCGGCATTCCCGGCGCCATTACCAAATCCGCGGATGAAGAGATTTGTGCCAAGTGTTGAGCCACCCTGCACGACCCGTAGGGACGGGACGAGCGATTGCAGATCCAGAATGTCTTGAATTTCGGCCCGTTCAATCGCTGTTTCACCGACAACGGACACCGCAATCGGCGTTTCGAGGAGTGTTTGTTCGCGCTTCGTCGCGGTCGTGATGATTTCATCATCAACATCTTGTGCGAGTGCAGGTAGTGCAGCAGAGAAAAGAGTGAGAGCGCTGACGCCCGCCCAAAGTGCAGTCTTCATGTCAAAAGTCCCCGATGTTTAATTATATATTGTGTCAATAAATACGCGCCGAAATTAAGATTTGCAATCATTATATTTGCTTTATTGACGATGTGTGTAATTTAGGCCACACTCAGTAAAAACAGGGGAAAACACATGCGGAAATCGAGGCGCACAAATTCACTACTCCTTACGGCCCTGTCTTTCGGGCTGCTCACTGCGTGTTCGGGTGGGTCCCCAGATCAGTACAATTTGAAATCTGAGCTGTTTGAGGGCATCAACTATGTCGGTGTCAGCGTCGGTGACATGGATGCCGCTATCAACTTTTACCAAACACCAGCGGCGTTAAGCCTCCTGGATGACGGAAATGATGAAGCGTCTGATGATGCTGTGCAAACGCAGATGCTACGCAGCGTCAATGCGCAAATTCGCCTGATGAAGTTTCCAGAACCTACAGCCGCCGCCGTGACCCCTGTCCAAGGTCCCGGCATCGCCCATGTTTGCGTGCAGGCGGCAAAGTCAACGGATGCGTATGGCAAGTTCCTTGAAAATGGCGGTGAGGCGATTGGGGACCCTGAAATGGTCACCCTCAATCCCCGCAACCCTGTCCAATACGCCTATGTGAAAGATCCTGACGGCAATGTCGTTGAGGTGGAGCATGTCGATGTTGAGGCGCTGAACCTCCCGGCGCCGCCCAAGAACAGGCACCGTATCCGCCACGTGGCGCTAGCGACGCCTGACATTGATCGTTTGACGGACTTTTATTCCGAATTGCTCGACGAGCCTAAACCGCGGCGGATTGGACGTCTGCGTCCGTTTTCGGGTGAAAATATCGATAAGGTCTCAGGACTTCCGGGCAGTGAGATCAAGATGTCCTGGTTTCAGGTTCGAAATCTGGAATTAGAAATTTCCCAATATTTCAGCCACCCGACTGGAATTCCCAATCCGCCGCGTCCCGTCGATGCGATTGGCTTCAATATGATCGTCTTTGATGTGAACGATTTGGCGGCGGCCGAAGCGAAATTTGTCGAAGCGGGTGGTGTCCTGGAAACCCTCGATCCTTCTCTGGATGATGAGACAGTCTTTTTTGGCCGTGACCCGGACGGCAACTTGCTGGGGTTCCAGGATGTTCCCGACAGTTCCGTTTTCTCATCCCAGAACTTTGCCAATAACGGCGCCGAATAGAGCGCAGCAGGAAAGATAATGATGTTTGATTTGAGCGGCCAAGTCGCCATTGTAACCGGCGGAAATGGCGGGCTAGGCCTCGCTTATGGACGCGGCCTTGTGAAATCAGGCTGTAAGGTCGCTGTTTGGGGGCGAAATGCCGATAAGAACGCGGCAGCTGTTGCCGAGCTGAAAGACATGGGCGGGGAGGTCGAAAGCTTCATCTGCGACGTCACAAACGAAGACGATGTCAAATCGACTTTCGAACAGACTGTGTCTCACTTTGAAAAGGTCGACATCTGCTTTGCCAATGCGGGCGGCGGGGGCTTTCGGGGCATGTCGCATATGACAAGCCGCGACGATTGGCTTTCAACCGTCGATCTTAACTTGATGAGTGTTGTCCATACCTTTGCGGCCGTGACCGAACATTTGCTGGCGCGCAAAGCGCCCGGGCGCCTTATTGTCACCTCATCTGTCGCCGCAACTGTTGGGACCGGCGGTGCCGCGGGATATTCGACCACAAAGGCGGCCGTTAAAGGTCTCGTCCAAGCCTTGTCCGTCGAATTGGGCCAGGCCGGCATTCGGGTTAATGCGATTATGCCAGGCTTTATTGAGACGGAAATGTCCATGTCTGCCAGCCAAGCCTTTCAAGACATGGCGCGTCGTCGCTCTGCGATTGGCCGCATTGGTGAGCTAGAGGACATGGAGGGCATTGCCGTCTTTTTGGCGTCGCGCGAAAGCGACTTTATGACCGGCCAAAGCGTCATTTTGGACGGTGGCTATACCATATTCCCGATGTAAAGCTTGTTGCCTATGATCGCCCGTCTCTTCCATTGGATTTTTATTGTCGCGCTCTTTCTGATTGGGCTTTTGCTCACAGTCCCGGGCGGCGGGTTAGTCTATCTGGGCGGTAGCCCTTATTATCTGCTGGCTGGGCTGGCCGTGCTCACTTGCGCGGTCTTTGTGATCCGACGATCGGCCAAGGCGATTTATATCTATGGCGCGCTGCTCGGACTGACGCTGATTTGGGCGATCTTTGAATCAGGCCTCGATTTTATGGCGCTTCTGCCGCGACTCGCTTTCTGGATGGGTATCGGCCTTGTGTTTCTGATGCCGTGGTTTCTTGGATCAGAAACCGCCAAGACGGAACGACCGCACGCCAATAAGAAACTCTGGATCGGCGGGCCAATATTGGCGTCTGTCCTGGTTCTGACCCTTAGCGCCTTCCAAAGGTATGAGAAAAACAGCACCGGCACAGTCCGCACAGCGGATACATCGCTCGGCACAGATTGGGCGCATTACGGCAACAGCGCCGGCGGGTCGCGCTTTGCGGC
>CAWUKE010000056.1:0-11646 GCA_963922935.1 uncultured Alphaproteobacteria bacterium
GTTCCGCAATCTCAGCGAGGTAATCGGTATAAAGGCTCATAAATAATCCGTCTGTCTTAGTCGCGGTCGGCTGGGTCCCTTACCCGCCGTCATGTCTTACGCGCGCGGGATATTTTATGCAGACCCGCTTGGCAACCTCGCCTTTCGTCTACCTTCAGAGAGTGTCAGCAAAACGTGTGATGAAGTTCGGTGGTTCGCTCTGTCCGAAAATGCCGTAAAGGGCTGGTGTTATGCGTCAGGGCGTTCTCGAAAATAAAGACTTTATCCTATCCGTCGCGCCGATGATGGATTGGACGGATCGCCATTGCCGCGTCTTTCATAGGCGCCTGTCTAAACGCGTGCGTCTTTACACTGAAATGGTCGTTGCCGACGCGATCATTCATGGCCCGAAAGAGCGTTTGTTGCGGTTTGATCCTATCGAACATCCGGTCGCGTTACAGCTTGGGGGCTCTGATCCCCAGAAGCTCGCCAAAGCCTGCGAACTGGCGAATGCCTACGGCTATGATGAAATCAATCTGAATGTCGGATGCCCGTCAGACCGCGTGCAGTCCGGGCGCTTCGGCGCCTGTCTGATGGCGGAGCCCGAGTTAGTCGCTGACTGTTTTAAAGCGATGGAGAGCGCCAGTGACGCGCCCGTCACGGTAAAGTGTCGTCTCGGCATTGATGATCAAGACCTCACGCAAACTTTGCCCCACTTTATCGAAACCGTCGCGGCGGCGGGATGCGCAGTCTTCATCATCCATGCGCGTAAAGCCTGGCTGAAAGGCCTAAGCCCGAAAGAGAACCGGACGGTTCCGCCGATTGATTATGACCTCGTCCACGCGATGAAAGCGCGTTTCCCGCACCTGTCTATTCATGTGAACGGACAAATCGAAACTGTGGATCACGCGCTGGAGGTCGGGGCGGGCTTAGACGGCGCTATGATTGGCAGGGCGGCTTATAATAACCCCTGGATTCTAACCGAGGTTGATCCAGCCTTTGGCGAGCCATCTGCTGCGACAGACCGAGAGGCCGTTGCCGAAGATATGGTCGCCTATCTGGAAAACGTTCAGAAGGAGGACCGCACGGCGAAGGCTCTCATTCGACATATGATGGGACTATATGCAGGACAGGCTGGCGCGCGCCTTTGGCGACGTAACCTGTCTGAAGGTCTAGTCTCCAAGCAATCACCGTCGACTATTTTGGCGACAGCGCTGAACATTATGCAGGACCGTCAAGCCGCGTGAGCGATCTTTGGGTTACCGCGCTGCTGCTGGCGGCTGTCGGCGGCTTGGCAGGCTTTTCAGCGGGTCTTTTCGGAATTGGCGGCGGTGCTGTGATGGTTCCGGCGCTCTTTTTCGCCTTTCACGCTTTGGGCGTTGAGGACGCCGTTCTGATGCATAGTGCGGTTGCGACAAGTGCCGCCGTCATCATCGTCAATAGTTGGCGCTCTGTGCAAAGTCATAGGTCGCGCGGTAGCGTTGATATGGCCCTGCTGTGGCCAAAACGCTGGTGGAATTCTTACGCGCTCTGGATTGGTTTTGGCAGCTTTTTCGCCGCGACCCTGCTTGCGCCACGTTTATCCTCAGACCGACTGACACTGATTTTTGCGATTGTGGCGATTGGTGTGTCTCTACAATTTATCTTGGGTCGGCCTGATCGTGTCCTAAGGTCTAACGTTCCGGGCGGTGCGGGGCCGCCTCTAATTGGGGGCACGATTGGCGGTCTCTCAGCCGTTATGGGCATTGGCGGTGGGTCCCTATCCGTGCCCTTCCTCACTCTATGCGGTGTGCCGATCCACCGCGCTATCGGCACGGCGGCGGGCTTTGGGCTGGCGATCGCCGTGCCAGCGACCCTTGGGTTTATCGTGTCTGGATGGGGGCTATCGGGACGCCCTTATGGCTCATTAGGTTATGTCAACGCTTTAGGCTTCGTTTTGATTGTGCTTTGCGCGTGGCCTATGGTGCCGCTGGGCGCTAAGGCGGCGCATAGGCTAAAAGCCGAGCCCTTACGACGCATTTTTGGGTGTCTATTGCTGGTCGTTGCCTTGAATATGATGCGGCTGACTTTCGTCTAGAGGCGAAGGATCAACTGCGTTGGTGTGGCTTCCACCTTTTGGAGTTCGCCCAGAAATGTCATGCCAAGCAGGGAAATGTTCAAGCCCTCTTTGATGACCAGTCCTTGCACATTGCGAAGGCGGATGCCGCCTATACGAACTTCATCTAGCCTCACCGGAGCCGCATAAGCCACGCCATTCGCTGTGTGGACGGGTGTTGTATAGCGCAAGGCGTTCAGATTGATCCCGGCTTTGCGCGCATCTTCTAAGGTCAGTGCAATCGTCGACGCCCCTGTATCGACCAGAAAACGCACGCTACCGCGATTGACCTGCGCTTGCGCATAATACTGCCCATTAACGCGCGGGATCGATACCACAGACGCGCTTTGCACAGGTTTGGCGTCTGTTGCTGACTGAGGCGCATTCGATTGGACCGGCGTGTTTTCATTGGATGACCAACCTGGAATAAAGGCCGCTAGCGCAACCTTATCATCCTGGTCTAGGGACATGTAGTAACCAAACGCACTGGCTAGAGCGACGGTCGATAGTCCCATTTTTATGAGGCTCGAACTCATTCTGCGTCTCCCAATCCAAGATAAACCTAGATGAAAGCGCTTAATTTTGGGTCAGTAAAAGCGGTTAATAGGATTTCGAAAAGAGTGCGACATGACGCAGAATTCCGTCTTCACCCTGTCGCAAAAGCACCCTATGGCGGAGCCATGACGGATCAAAGTTCGCCTTTTGATGATATTCGAAAACTCGCGAAAAGCGTGCCAATGCCGGACCGGGCGATGGGGCAAGCTCTGCGCGACCGTGCGGAGAAACTGGGACAAGATCTTGATCCGCTAGGGGCGCTTGTAAAGCCCCTTATGCGCGTTGCGGCTGTGCAAGGCACCGCGCAGCCTCGCCTGGCAAGACCGTTAGTGGCCGTTTTCACGGGTAGTCACGGTGTGATCGACGGCGGCAAAGAGGGCGCGAAGCGGCGTGTTGCGAGCTTAAGTGACGGCAAAGCCACCGTCAGAGGTATCGCACAGGAGGCGGGATCCGCCTTCAAAGTCTACGAATTTGGCCTTGATTATCCGGCCCACGATTTCCGTCAGGGCCCTAGCCTCTCTGAGCGGGACTGTGCGGCAGCCATCGCCTTCGGCATGGAGGTCGTCGCCGAAGGGGCAGAACTCGTTGTGTTAGGCAATGCCGGCTTTGGGTCGGCCACAGGGGCCGCAGCGATAGCGCTTGGCCTTTATGGGGGCGCCGCCGATTATTGGGCGGGCGGACAAGGCGACGCCGGAAAAGCCCGCTGCGATGCTGTCAAACAAGGCAGCCAGGCCAACGCCGATTTGCTTTCCGATCCCCTGGGAACATTGCGCGCATTTGGCGGACGTGACGTGGCAGGCGCTGTGGGCGCAATCCTCGCCTGTGCACACCAAAGGGTTCCTGTTATCTTAGACGGCTATGTTGTGAGTGCCGCCGCGGCTATCGTGCATGCCATAGCGCCAGAAGCTGTCGCGCACTGTCTCGCCGGACATGTGAGTGTAGAGCCCGCACACGCCGCCTTGCTTGACCGACTCGATATGGATCCGGTCTTGTCCCTATCGATCGGAATTGGTGATGGCACGGGCGGGGCGTTGGCATTGTCATTGCTTCAAGCCGCGAATGCGGGCCTAAACACGCTTGCGCCTGTCTAAAGCTTTACAGTTTTGCGGTAAGGCTTTGCGCGATCCCTCCGATAAAGCGTCTGAATGAGCCTGTTTTCGCATCCTGATTTTGCCGGTCATGAAGGTGTGCATTTCTTCGAAGATGCAGCCAGTGGTCTACGCGCGATTATTGCTGTCCATAATACGAACCGCGGTCCGGCAAGTGGAGGAACGCGCTTTTGGGCGTATGAGAGTGATGCGGATGCGATTACAGACGCGCTGCGCCTGTCGCAGGCGATGAGCTATAAGAACGCCATGGCGCGCCTGAGTATTGGCGGCGGCAAAGGGGTGATTCTGAAGCCCAAAGGAGAGTTTGATCGAAAAGCCTTATTCGAGGCCTATGGGCGGGCGGTGGCGACAGTGAATGGGACTTACATTACAGCGGAAGATGTGGGCGTATCCCCTAACGATATGGCCGTGATCCGGACGCAAACACCGTATGTGGCGGGCTTGCCAGACACATCAGGTGATCCATCCCCTGTGACAGCGGAAGGCGTATTCCGAGGGCTAAAGGTGGCGGCCCGGCGCGTCTTCGGATCGGATGACCTTTCGGATAAGCGTGTCGCGGTTCAGGGCCTTGGTAGTGTCGGATATGCGCTGGCACAGCATCTGGCTAAGGCGGGCGCGGGCCTGTTCGTGACCGATATTGACGAAGACATCCTCGATCGCGCTCGGACGGAGTTGGGCGCGCGAGTCGTACGACCCGACGCGATCCACGCCCAGGATGTCGACATTTTCGCACCTTGTGCCTTAGGTGGTGCCATCAATGCGAAAACGCTCCCACAGCTTAGCGCGAAGATCGTGGCAGGCGCCGCGAATAATCAGCTCGCCACGCCGGATATGGCGGAAGCGCTGCAAAGAGCGGGCATTCTTTATGCGCCGGATTACGTCATCAATTCTGGCGGGATCATCAATATCGATGCGGAGGTCTCTCACCCGACATATGATCCCGACTGGGTGAAAGGGAAGCTAGCGGAGTTGGAAGACACGCTCCACCTCGTTTTTGAAAAAGCGGCAGAGGCCCAAGCGACAACAGTGTCTGTCGCCGATCAAATGGCGCGGGAACGTCTCGCTGAAATCCGCGATTGGCGCTGAGACCTTAAACTGGCGAGATTCTTTTTTGATAGTCTTATTGACCTTATCTCTGATGAAGCGTTGACTTTGTCGGCATCCCCCGCGCACTGTCACCAAAAAAGCAGAGGGGAAGATTATGGCTGCAAATGTGTTTTTGATGCCAGTGCTGGCGCTGATCAGCTGGTCACTGATTGTTTGGATTGTGCTTTATGCGCGTCGCATTCCGGCGATGCAGGCGGCCAAAATTGCGCCAGATACGGCGAAAAGTCCCAATGGAGACTGGAAGCAGAAAATGCCGCTGAAGGCGGAAGCGGCGGCGCATAATTATAACCATCTGATGGAACAACCGACCATCTTCTACGCGCTGATGTTTTACGCGGTCCTCGCCGGGGGCATGGAGTTCTTCATTTATTATCTGGCGTGGGCCTATGTCGCGATCCGCGTTCTGCATAGTCTGGTGCAAATCTCGACGGGTCCTGTCATGGTCCGCTTTTCTCTCTTCTCCCTCTCAACCCTCTGCTTGTTTGGCATGGTCGGCATTTTGGTTTTGTCATGAGTACGATCCTGATCACGCTGATTACCTTCACTGATCGTGAGGAATATGCCCACTATGCCGCCATGGCGGGCAAGATCTTTGTGGCTGAAGGTGTGAAAGTTCACGTCAATGACGAAGCCCCGCAAGTCGTAGCCGGACAGATAGACGCTGAAAAAGTCGTCGTCCTTGAATTCCGCGATGACGCGCATATGGCGGCCGTTCTGGGGTCAGACGCTTATAAAGCCGCGATGGTGCATCGCGATAGAGCGATCAAAATACGGACGCTTAAAGTCGAACGCTTCCAGATGCCGGGATAGGACTTGAAAACGTGCTCTCGCTTAGACGGTGTGAGGGCTGTCCTTTCTCTTGCCCAGAGCCGCCCAAATATCAGCGAGGGCAATAAAATCCGCGCTTTCATCCGGATCGCGGTCACGATTTAGATCAGCAGGACTATTGCGAGTGATGAGGATGCCAATCGGGTTTCCTGTCGCGACGTCAATAACGGGACCACCGCTCATCCCGACGACAACGGGTTCGTCCGGGTCTTTGATGTGGACGATCCACTGACCTGGTGAACGCTCGTGATAGACGGTGCCGTCTCTGACCTCCATATGGCGCGACCCCGCCGGAAAGCCACGCAGCTGAACTGCCTGCCCGACATAGGGCTTGGCGGGGGCGATTTCAGGTCGGGTGATCCCAACGAGGGCAGCATCCAGTCCATCTGGCCAATCTATCAGGGAGCCTTTCGCGAAATCGGCGGTGTGACCTTGGGCGTCGGTAATGCAGTGTCCGGCGCTGGCCCAACCGCCCCAGAGTGAGAACCACGTCGTGTAGCACTGAAAGTTGGAGTGGTTATGAAAGAAGCGCCTGACGTCGAGAGTATTCGACACGCTACCCGACGGAACGGGTGGTAGAGGCGGTGTATCGTGTAGGTCAGGCTGAGACTGAGGCCGTGACTGGCGGCGAATATAAGGCTCTGGTCCCGGTTTTGGGCGGCGTTTGAAAAAGTCAAAAATCATAGGTGACTTGTGCGGCCCCGTCAGCGTGCTAGCAAGCTTTATGCGGACACTTTTGCTTCTAGCGGCCTTTAGTCTTTCGGCCTGTGCGACAACGGCGCAAGGCGTAGTACCGCGCGAGGCGGTTTGTCTGAACCTCCCAGCTGGCGATTATTGCGCCTATGATCCTAACCGGGACGCAAAAGCCGATCTGGCGACGGCGATGGAGATCGCCAAAGAGAATAATCAAAAAACGCTTCTCATTATGGGCGCCGATTGGTGTCATGATAGTCGCGCGCTTGCCGGGCATTTGCGCAAGGAACGGTTCACGCCTTTGATCGCCGAGTTCTACCGTTTGGTTTATGTCGATGTGGCGCAGAAAAACCGCAATATCGATATCGCCAATCGGTTCGGCTTTGATAACATTGTGGGAACACCAACCGTCATCATTTTAGACTCAGATGGTGAGGTCTTGAACAGGGACGAAGCCCCAACCTGGCGCAATGCGGCGAGCCGCTCCGAAGATGATATTTACGACTATTTTGAGCGTTACGCGACGCAAGACTGACGGGGCTATCGGGGAAGGGGAACCTTATGTTTATCGGTCATTACGGACCGGCTGTTTGGGACGCGCACCGAACGAATGGCGTCAGGCTCTGGCACGGATTCCTGGCTGTACAGGCGATCGATATCGTTTTTTGTGTTCTCGCGATTATAGGCTTGGAAGGCGGCACATTAGACGGGGCGCATCCTTTGGCGTTTTACGTGCCTTACTCGCACAGTCTGGTCGGAGCGGTCGTCATTGCGGTGGGGGTTACGGGTTTATATCGCCTCATCCGTCCAGCGGCAGGCATGAGAGCGGCGGTCATCATGGGCGCCTTAGCCTTTTCCCATTGGCCGCTGGACTTAATCGTTCACCGACCTGACCTGCCGATTATGCCGGGCGGGGACACCCTCCTCGGGTTCGGACTTTGGGACTTACCGTGGGTTGCTTACTGTTTGGAGGTTCTGCTTTTAGGCGGAATGATCGCATGGTGGCTTGCGGTGACACGTGGGCCAACTTGGACGGCCATCGCGGCCTGCGTGATGGTGGCTGTGATGGCGGCGCTGCAATTTGCGTCGATTGTCCAGCCAACCTTGCAAGTCCAAGCGGGAACATTTGATCCGGCGAGCCTGCCTGATCCCGTAATATTTGGGATCAGTGGTTTAATCTTCTTCATTTTGATCGCGGGTGTCGTCGCGCTGATTGAACGCAAACGCGAACCCAAGACGAACATTTAGAGCTGATCATCCCTGATCTTGCCAGGCAAGCTTGTCGCTTGACTGGCCTTAGCCTTGGCAAGGCGAAGACCTCGCCCTGTTAAGACTGCATCTGCACCGAACTTGGCGCGGGCAATATCGGTCGCCCGTTCTGCCGCGCTACGCTTAGCGGCCATAGGGTCCAATAGATCACCTGCATCAGCCCCCGGTTTGCAAAGACCGCTTATACCCGCGCCGATTAGACGATACTTTGTTCCGCTTTTCGCGACTTCCTGTTCCAAAAGCGGTTCAAGCGCACGGAACAACGTATCCGCAAGTTGCACAGGGTCAGGGAGTGTTCGGCGCCGCGTGATGGATTTAAATCGCGCCGTTTTCAGTTTTAGCGTGACGACCGTGCCAGCCATTTCTTTCGCTTTGCTTCGATCGGCGGTTTTCATGCAGACCTGCCAGAGCTTGTCTTTTAAGGCGTCGAGATCGCCAATATCGTCTGAAAACGTTGTCTCCGCACTGATGGATTTCCGGATATGGGTGGGATTGACCCGTCGATAATCTTCGCCGCGGGAAAGGCGCGCTA
This sequence comes from uncultured Alphaproteobacteria bacterium, assembly GCA_963922935.1. GTDB lineage: Bacteria > Pseudomonadota > Alphaproteobacteria > Caulobacterales > Maricaulaceae > Litorimonas. The sequence goes on from CAWUKE010000056.1 coordinate 8,168, forward strand.
AGCGTAAGCCATGGTCGCCAAATCTTTCGGCCAGGCGCCTATCAGACCAGGTGCGGACATCCGCGATGGTTTTAAGGCCCGCTTTTTCGAGTTTCGCCGCAAAGGCCGGGCCAATGCCGTAAATGAAACCAACAGACTGCTTGTCCAAAAACGCCTGCGCATCGCTCCGCCCTAAGACAGCAAATCCATTGGGTTTGTCCAAATCCGACGCAGTTTTGGCGAGGAATTTATTGTAGGCTAGTCCAACCGAAACGGTGACGCCGACCTCTTTCAAGATACGTGCTTGCAACCGCACAAGGCTCTGCGCTGGTGAACAGCCATGCAACCGCTCTGTCCCGGATAAATCCAGAAAAGCTTCGTCAATCGATAAAGGTTCGATCAGTGGAGTCAGCTCATGCATCAAAGCGCGGATGCGTCGCCCTTCATAGGCATATTTCTCCATATCGCCTTTAACGACAGTTAGGTCAGGGCACCGTTTAAGGGCCTGAAACATCGGCATGGCGGAGCGCACACCGTAAATTCGCGCATGATAACACGCGGCCGAGACAACCCCCCGGCGTCCGCCGCCAACGACGACAGGCTTATCGCGCAGTTCAGGATTATCGCGTTTTTCGATAGAGGCGTAAAACGCATCACAATCGACATGGGCGATTGAGAGCGCATTGAGTTCTGGATGGGTTAAACGCCGCGTTCCACCACAGGCCGAACACGCCCCAACGGATGGCATGATCTCACCGCAATCTCGGCATAATGTGAGCGGGTCTTCATGTGACGCCATGGAAAAAGCCGTTTAGTATCCTTTTAATATGTTCGCTTTATGTTCTTTTCATCGGACGTGCTATGGTTAAGCAACAGCTAAAGCCGATTGCACGGTTCTTTAACGCTGGTCTGTCAGAGACTAGCGGCACAAACAAGATGTTGGCCACCTCCGATTTTTACTGGGCTGGAGGGGAGACCGGCGCGATAGGTGATTGGGAAACATGCTGAAAGCTATGCCAAAAAAGGTCCTCATCGTCGAAGATAATGAGTTGAACATGAAACTGTTCAGCGATCTGCTCGGCGCGCATGGATATGAAACGCGTGAGACCCGCGAAGGCCTGAAAGCGATTTCCATCGCTAAAGATTTCCGTCCTGACCTCATTTTGATGGATATCCAGCTGCCCGAAGTTTCAGGTCTAGAAGTCACAAAGTGGCTCAAAGATGATAAGTCCTTGTCTGATATTCCCGTCGTAGCGGTGACGGCCTTCGCCATGAAAGGCGATGAGAAGCGTATTCGTGACGGGGGCTGCGTTGGCTATATCGCGAAGCCGATCACAGTGAGTAGTTTCCTCGCAACAGTTCGTAAGTTCAGCCAGCCCGAATAAGCGAGGTCCGCGACCATGTCCGCTCGTATTCTCGTTGTTGACGATCTAGCGCCCAATCGGAACCTGCTGGAAGTCAAACTCGCCGCCGAATATTATGATGTTCTAACGGCGAGTTCAGGTGAAGAAGCGCTAGAGATCGCCGAAACGGAACGGCTCGACCTGATCCTCATGGATGCCATGATGCCGGGTATGGACGGATTTGAGGCCTGTAACCGGATCAAATCAAACCCCGCCCTCTATCACGTCCCCGTTGTTATGGTGACGGCCCTGGAAGAAGCTAAAGACCGTATTCGTGGTCTTGAAGCGGGCGCTGATGACTTCATTACCAAGCCGATTGACGATTTTAATTTGATCGCGCGTGTGCGCTCTCTGCTGCGCTTGAAAATGACGACGGATCAGCTTCTGTCCCATACCGGGCATTCGGTAGAAAACTGCCGACCTTTGCTGGATCAGATTCACAAACGCGCGGGTCGTATTTTGGTCATTGGGGATGAGCATGCGCAACCTGAAAAGGTTGCGGGATTGCTAAACGGCGAACATGCTGTCCTCTGTGAGTCAGATCCTGTTACCGCGGTGCGTCGGGCGAAGGGCGGCGTTGACCTCATCATCGTTTCGCTGGTCGCGGAAAAGTTTGACGGGCTGCGCGTTTGCGCCAGCTTACGCTTTAATGCCGAAAGCCGAGACACACCCATTTTGGCGATCGGGGACCCTGATGATCAGCCGCGTTTCGTACGGGCTTATGATCTAGGCGTTAATGATACGATTATGCGTCCGATTGATAAGCAGGAATTAAAGGCGCGAGTGAAATCGCTGCTGCGCCGTAAATTTTACGCGGACAGCTTGCGGGATAATTTCAACGAAGATCTGGAAATGATCATTAGCGACCCGCTGACCGGTCTTGGTAATCGTCGCTATTTTGAACGCCAGATCGACCCACTTTTCGATCAGCTCGAACGTCACGATAAAGCCTTCTCCATCATGGTTTTCGACATTGATCACTTTAAACGCGTCAATGATATTCTGGGTCATGATATGGGCGATCAGATATTAAAAGAAGTTGCTGCCCGCCTCGTTACCAATATGCGCGCGATTGATGTCGTCTCACGCTACGGTGGGGAAGAGTTCATGATTGCTATGCCTGAGACAACGCTAAACGAAGCTTATATTGCCGCGGATCGTGTTCGCGCCTTTATTGCAGGAACTCCCGTCTTTGTTGATGGTAAAGCGCTGCAAATTACGACCAGTGCAGGCGTGGCGGAAGTGCAAAAAGGTGAGCAGCTGCGCGATGTCTTCCGCCGGGCGGATGCCGCGCTCTACGCCAGCAAGCGTAACGGTCGCAACCGTGTCACTATTGCGGATCAAAACGACAAAAAGGCCGCCTAGGGCGACCTTTTGAAGGAACGCTACGATGTAGCGGCGTCCGTTAGAGCTAACTCTGTCTGCCGAACTTAGGCAGGACGGTTACTTAATCTTACCTTCTTTGAACTCGACGTGCTTGCGCGCGACGGGGTCATACTTCCGCTTGACCATCTTTTCGGTCATTGTGCGGGAGTTCTTTTTGGTCACATAAAAGTAACCCGTGCCCGCTGTGCTGTTGAGGCGGATTTTGATAGTGGTTGGCTTAGCCATGGCAAAATATCCCTGAAAGAGGGTGGAATTCGAAGCGCGGCGAATAGAGTTGGACTGCAATAGAGTCAACTCTACGCGACAGGCATGACAGTACGCCTATACAGTGGCGGAAACTGCTTAAAGCGACTAAGTATAGCAGCTCATGTCCACGCCTGTTTCGAATCGACCGACGATTACGCGTCTGCCTGCGCAGACGGTCAATCGCATTGCGGCTGGCGAAGTTGTCGAACGTCCAGCCAGCGTGATTAAGGAACTTGTCGAAAACGCCATCGATGCCGGCGCCGCACAAGTCGATATCCGTTATGAAGATGGCGGGCGAACCCGTATTATCGTTACAGACGATGGCCACGGAATGAGCGCGGATGATATGCCCGTTGCCTTGGAACGCCACGCGACGTCCAAACTTCGTCCCAACGATCTCGGCGAATGGGATCTCTTGAACATTGCGAGCTTGGGTTTTCGCGGCGAAGCGCTCCCGTCTATCGC
>CAWUKE010000057.1:0-11505 GCA_963922935.1 uncultured Alphaproteobacteria bacterium
GGCCGCGCGCGTTTCGCCGATGGCATCTTCAATAACGGCCCGGCGTTTCATGCCGCTACATCAGCTGCCAGAAGCAAATTCCGCGTCTCATAGACAGGAAGACCGACAACGCCCGTATAGCTGCCGGACAGATGGTGGATAAAGGCCCCAGCCCGGCCTTGAATGCCATAGCCGCCCGCTTTGCCTCGCCATTCTTCGCTATCCAGATAGTCCGCGATCTCGGCCTCAGACAGACGCTTCATTTTGATCCGCGTCTCTGACAGGCGTGAGCGAACATGACCTTCTGCGTCGATCACACAGACACCGGTAAAGACGCGATGAGCCCGGCCCGACATCAGCCGCAAGCAGCGTTCTGCCTCATCCCGTTCTTCGGTTTTGGGTAAAATACGGCGCCCAACCCCAACGACTGTATCGGCGGCGAGGACGATTTTGCCAGGTTGATGAATAGCGTGAGCCTTCTCGACGGCGAGACGGAGCGCATGTGGACCTGGTAATTCACCTGGGATCGGATCTTCGTTGATGTTGGCGGGCATAACGGCCTCAGGCTTGAGGCCAATTTGCGCCAATAGGTCCAAGCGACGCGGGCTGGCACTGGCAAGAATAAAGCCGTTTCCGGCGGAAGACATAGGTCTCTATGCTTACTTAAAGCGGTAGGTGATACGACCCTTGGTCAGGTCGTAAGGCGTCATTTCAACAGTCACGCGGTCACCGGCCAGAACCCGAATTCGATTACGACGCATCCGCCCCGCCGTGTGGGCGATGATCTCGTGATCATTGACCAATTTCACGCGAAAAGTTGCGTTCGGCAGAAGTTCGACGACTTCGCCTTCAAATTCTAAAAGTTCTTCTTTAGCCAAAACCTATTCCTGTGTGATGCCGATCTCGGCTCTTTTACGTTTCGCGGCCTATATAGGGACGGATTTGACGGATTCCAGCGAAAACCTCTGTTCGCAAGCCGCTTGAGCTATCGTCGCGGCTTCATATTCTGCAGGCGCGTGTCAATTATGGCGGCAATCGTCCGATAGGTCTCTAAAATCGCGCGAATGTCATGGCTGCCTGTTTGCGGCATGGGCAAATTCCACAATTCAACCGGCGCATCATCGCCGAAAACGGCGTCCGCGGTCTCAGCAGCGTCCTTGGAGAAGGCGATGATTCGGTCGAAACTCTCATCTGCGTAGTCCTGAACCGATCGGGGCTGATGCGCGCTCATATCGATGCCGCGTTCCTGCATGATCGTCATCATTAGCTCGTCCGGCTCACCCGGACTGATCCCGCAAGAATAGGCTTCATGGCCCTGCGCGTCGGCGAGGCCCTGCGCGATAGGGCTACGCACCATATTCAGCTGGCAAACAAAGAGGAGTTTCATCGTAAGCGCCCCCTCACCGTGGCTTTCGGTGCAAGGCACAGATCAACGTAAACAGCCGACGCGATGTGTTGAACGACATGTCAGCCTGATTGCGCAGACTATCGCTTAGTAGGCGGGAACCTTCATTATGCAGCCCGCGACGGCCCATATCGATGGCTTCGATCTGAGCGCTCGTCGCGGTGCGGATCGCATTGTGATAGCTCTCGCAGATCAGGAAATAGTCTTTCACAATCCGCCGGAACGGGACCATATTCATCGAAAACTGCGCCCGCGGAATACCGGCCGTCGTATTCACCTCCCATTGCAGGCGCGCCCCATCTTCAAGAGCCAAGCGCAACATGTAGGGCCCGGTTTTACTCTCCAGCGGTTTGAACTGATTGTCCTCAATTAGATCGAAAATTGCGACCCGCCGCTCATGCTGCATTTCGACCGACGTGATAGGAAGGCTGTCATCATCAATATGCAGCTCAGCGATATAATGATCACCATCTTCGAAGTCGGTTTCGTCGCTCATCTATCGGGATGAGGCGCGTCGTGATTGGGCACAGCGCGGCTACGCTTCTCTTCGCCCGCATCTGAGAGGATCAGATCAAGGCCTTCCACCTCCATCCGCAACGCCCCACCCCCGGCGAGGGTCAGGGTCAGATACCCTGAAGGCGCGTCTGTTTCTTCAAAGGACACATCCAGCAAAACCGCAAAGGCGTCAGGATTGGATCGATCAAACGCCGTGCTTTGTAAGGTCATAACCCCGTCAATGCGCAGTCCTGTGAGAATACGCGTCGGCTTGGCGTCCTCATGCCGAAATCGCGACATTTGCAATGTCACAGAGCGCCCGACCGGATCGTAGCGAATATCGCCCACACGCAAGATCGCGTCTTGTAAGGCGCTGGCGACGACCCGCAGGTCGTCTGTATCCGTGACCAGAAGTTTCAAGCCCATAGCGTTTTCGTTTTCAGCCCTACGTTTCGGTTCTAATGGCCTAATTGTCGGGCTGCCGCGAAATACGCGCCCCACATTGGCCAAGCTTCCCTTCAATGTCTTCAAAGCCGCGGTCAAGATGGTAGACGCGGGCAATGTGGGTTTCCCCGCGCGCCGCAAGGCCCGCATTGATCAAACAGGCCGACGCGCGCAAGTCAGTCGCCATGACCGGCGCCGCCGTAAACTCTGGCACACCCCGCACAATCGCTTCGCGACCTGTGACGGTAATGTCTGCGCCCATCCGCGCCAGTTCCGGGCAATGCATGAAGCGGTTTTCGAAAATGTTTTCGCGAATGATCGACACGCCATCAGCGAGACACATAAAGGCCATGAACTGCGCCTGCAGGTCGGTTGGAAATCCGGGATAAGCCATCGTGTCGATATCAACGGGACGCGGACGCCCTGTCCCCCGTTCGATCAAGACGCTATTTTCGTCTAGACTGACACGGCCCCCAGCCTGCGCGATTAGCGGCCAGAGCGCGCCTAGATGGTCATGCCGCACATGTGTTAAGCGCACAGACCCGCCCGCGGTCGCGGCCGCCAATGCATAGGTCCCCGCTTCGATCCGGTCGGGGACAACACTATGTTCGACCTTGCCAAGCGACGCTACTCCTTCGATCCGGACTTCCGAACGCCCCGCACCCGTGATCTTTGCGCCCATCGCATTGAGACAATCGGCAAGATCAACGATTTCCGGCTCCCGCGCCGCATTCATCAGAACCGTTTCCCCTTCGGCCAGTACGGCGGCGAGCATCGTATGCTCCGTCGCGCCAACAGAGACAAACGGGAACGCGATCTCAGCCCCTTTCAATCCGTTCCGCGCCGTCGCGACGACATAACCCTGGTCGAGTTCAATCTTAGCACCCAGCGCTTCCAAGGCCTTTATGTGCAGATCAACCGGCCGCGCCCCAATCGCACATCCACCCGGTAAGCTCACCCTCGCTTCGCCAGTCCGCGCCAGTAAAGGGCCGAGAACATTAAACGAGGCCCGCATCTTCCGCACGAGGTCATAAGGCGCTTCTGTTGAGGCGAGCTTTTTGGCATGGAGCCGCATTGTCCCAGCTTTGCTGCTATCAATGTCGACGCCCAAATGTTCCAACAAAACCGCCAGCGAACGCGTATCGCGAAGATTGGGCATATTGGTCAGGGTCACGGGCTGGTCTGTCAGCAGCGGAACGACCATTAATTTGATGGCACTGTTCTTTGCGCCCGAAATCCGAATATCTCCGCGAAGCGGATAGCCGCCTTCTATAACTATCTTATCCATAAGACTGTGATCCGCCGATTCTGCTTACCGCGCTTTGTCGATGCGCATGTGACAAGGTCAAGGCGCTGGCGGGCTTTTTTCGGGGCGGTCTGCAGTTGGCTTTGCCTCAGATGTCACGGCCTTCTGTTTGCGCGCGGCCTGTTTGCGACGCCGTAAGTTGGCGCGTAACTGTGCGGCGAGATCGGCGTCTGAGGGTTTCTTTGGGCCTGACATTGGACGGCCTCCACAGTGCTTAGGGGCTTTTCAAGGGCTAAGGCTGTAGCTATAGCGCGCCGCCTACGCAGGGTCTATCGCCTAGATGACCTGTGCCAGAGGCCGCGGTAGCTCAGTGGTAGAGCGCATCATTGGTAATGATGAGGTCGAGAGTTCAATTCTCTCTCGCGGCACCAGTTTCTTTGTCAGTTTCATTGCCAAAGCAATCCATGTTTAGCCCATTGCGTCTTTCTATCTTGTCTTTATGCGTGAACATGGAATGTTCATCCGAATTCAACGCGTAGAACTCACTTGAGACCTTTTGTGCAAGCTATGGTCATCGCGATCGCTGCGCTTGGCCTCATCGGCGCGACTTTCTTCGCGACGCGCGCTTGGACGCTGCACAGTCTGACGGACAAAAACTTTGTCTTTGAAAGCTTTCAGCGCGTTGACGATATCTGGCTATATTCTGACAAGGTCGGCACACAAGCCGCCTCTGACCTTGAACGCGCACGGGTGGCGCTGGGCGGACCGCTAGCCTTATCCGCCACTGAAACGGTTTACTTTGTTGCAACCCAAGACGGTGATGGGAACCCGCTCACATCGAGCTGCACCTATCAGGTCAGCGGCGGGCCGATCGATACGCGGTGGTGGTCCCTGACGCTCTATGATAGTGTAACGCAGCACTACGTTCCGAACATTGAAAACCGTTCAAGCTGGAACAGCGTGTCTCTTCCCTATGATGCCAATGACCGCTGGGCGGTCACGGTTGCGCCTACGCCTCAATCTGAGACCTGGCTGCCTTCACAATCGGTACCGGAAAAGCCGTTCGATCTAATGCTGCGTGCCTATAATCCAAGTGATAAATTGCGCGATCAGATGCCCAATATAGAGCTACCAACAGTAAAGCGTCTGTCATGCTGAGACGTCCGGCCTTACTTGCTGTTGCCGCAATCCTGCTGGTCACAGTAACAGCGCAGGTCACGCATAAGATCATCCTGACGCAAGTCCCCGTGAAGGTGATGGATACGATTGAAAATCGAATAGCTTCGCAGGCGGGCGGGTGGAACCGTTGCTTGCATAATCAAGCTTACGGCCCTCAGGCCGACACGGTGCGTCGTGCCAATCCGGATAGTCTAGTCAGTGTGATGGCATATGACCTCAGTGACGGTCCGATACGCGTCTCAGGTGAAACTTGGCCGCGCTACTGGTCCATCTCACTCTACCAACACAATACGGACAATTTCTTTGTCAGAAATGATCGCGGCTTAGCCAACAGCCGCTTTGATTTCATTCTCGCCTTGGATCATCACGATACCAGCGATCTGTCGGGTGAACGGATCGTCTCACCGACAACCAAAGGCATTATGCTAATTCGACGCTTTGCCGCAGATGAAGCGGATATGCCTGGTATCCGCGATAATCAAAATGCTATGTATTGCGGGGCCGCAGTCGTTGTAGATAAAAGTATTTAGAAACAGCTTTCTAACCTCACTTTTTTAAAGCGAATTATCCTTCTTTCCGTTGCCCGTTGGCAATATCTTCGATTGGGATGAGATGCCATCTGAACGATTGTCGTGCGCGTTAACGTGACCTTTGCCTTTTTACGACCATACAAAGACACGGTGTGGGATGACCGTAAAAGAGAGGTCGGGATGAATGACATCCAAGACACACAAGACGCTATTGAAAGCGCCTATGAGCGCCGGCAGAAGGTCCGACGCGCCGATGATTATTTCTGGCTGAAACGTCTTTGTGATGTCACGGGAGATGGTTGCCTTGTCATCAATCGCGATCTTCGCATCGAATATAGCGACAGTCGCACCGCAGACCATCTAGAAATCCCGCACGAATCCGTCGCACTTGGATCCGATTTCTCTGATCTCACGATTCACCTGGCGGAACTTGGGTATTTCGGCCCTGGTGATCCGCGTGCTTTCCAGGCTTTGCTGAAGGACTTGCTCGTCAATCAGCGTATGAAGCAGGATATGAGCGAACAGGTTCTGAGCGCGACCACACCGCTTGGGCGGCAGATTATTCTTGTCATCACCCACGGGCGTGATGATCGGTTTATTATTATTGTACGCGACAAAACAGATGAGTTTATTGAAGAGCAGGCCCTTAGCACCGCCCTCAAAATCGGAGAAAGCGGCTATTGGCTGTATAATCTACAAACCCGCGAATTTCAGATGCAAGGCGGGCAATTACTGACCTCAGGGGCCTTTGGCTCTGAAAAAATCACCGATATTGATGGCTTTGCAAACCTCATTCACAAGGATGACGTTGCAAACATGGAAGCCAGTCTCGCAGCTTGTATTGAGACCCGCAAGCCGCAAACCCTTACCTTCCGAGTTGTCGACCAATCTCAACACACTTATTGGATTAAGTCCCATATGATGCCCAAGGTTGATGAAGCCACAACCGTTCGGACGATTATCTGTTTCTTTCATGACGTGACGTCACAACTGCGGGCACAGAACGATCTGCGGTCTGCGCAAGAAAAAGCGGAACGCGCCTTAAAAGCAAAGACCGCGTTTTTAGGACGTTTATCCCATGAGATCCGGACGCCCATGAATGCGGTCATCGGGATGGCAGATGCCCTGATCCATCATCATGACGACCCCGCGATCAATCCCAAGCTCTCTTTGATTCAGGAATCTGCAGAGAAGATTATCAGGCTCGTTGATGAGACCCTTCAACACACTAAACTTGAAGAAGAGCAGATCGAACTTGATCCAAGGGACGCCTCTCCGCGGGAATTAGCAGAACGTGTTTGTACAATGTGGAGCGAACAGGCTCGAAAGTCGGAGACAGATGTAATTCTGCGGGTCGATCCGTCCGTGCCTGAACAAATGGTCTTTGACGATTTTCGCCTAGAGCAATGCCTCAATAATATACTGTCTAATGCGGTCAAATTTACAGAAGCCGGACGGATTGACGTTATACTGAACACAGCGGGCCATTCGCGTTCGAAACATCTTGTGATAGCTGTTCGGGATACCGGTATTGGGATGACGCCAGCCCAACAAAAACGCGTATTTTTGCCGTATAAACAAGCGGATAAAAGCATTTCCTCGCGTTACGGTGGAACTGGCTTAGGCATGGCTATTACCAAAGACCTGATTGAGCTGATGAACGGCCGTATTACGGTCAAATCTGAAGAAGCACGTGGTTCTCTCTTCGTGATTACGCTGCCTATCGTCCTGCCCAGTGAAAACGCCGTAGGCTCTCATGAGCTTGTCGGAGAGCTGCTACAATATGACGACCCAAAGACGAATGATTATAGCCGCATGCGGGTGCTTATCGTGGATGATAATGCGACCAACCATATGGTGATCGGCTCTTTGTTGCAGAATGTCATTCAGGAGAGCGTGACAGCCCTTAATGGCGAAGAAGCCATTGAGCGTTTAAGAGATAGTGGTCCTTTCGATCTGGTCCTGATGGATATTCATATGCCGGTTATGGACGGTATTGAGGCAACACTCGCAATCCGGTCAGGGCATGAGACCTTCTCAGATGTGCCAATCATTGCTCTCACGGCCGACCCACAATATCAGCAAGCGCGTCTGTGCAAGAATATCGGCATGGATGAAGCCATGGCAAAGCCGGTCCGCCTCACCTCCATCCTGGAATGCTTTGACCGTGTTCTGAAGGCCCGCGAGCAGCTTGTCGGCGAAGCGGCCTAGGCAAATTCCCGAAGTAGGGATTTCATAGCCTGCGGATGTAATAACGTCTCGGGATATGTTTTGCCCGTTTTGTCAAAGGGGCTGACAGGAATGATTGGTCTGCCTAAATGCGGGCTATGACCTACCGCCACCTCGCTTCTGTTTTATTCCTCAGCGCTGCGCTTATAGCCTGCACTTCAGAAACCGCTCCACACGCCGTGGAAGATGGTGAGGCAATCTCGTCTAACGCGCTCTGTTTTTCTGGGGGCACGATCCATACGGCGGATGATAGCCAGCTTCAGGTCGAGGCTGTTGCGTCTGTCGATGATCGCATCACCTATGCCGGGCCTGCGACAGGTGATTGGTGCCCAGAGGGCGCGCGTACAATAGACTTGGGCACTGGCGCGCTCTATCCGGGCCTGACAGACGCACACGCCCACCTGATCGGTATCGGCAAACGCGAGCTGGAGTTTGATCTGACAGGCGTGTCCAGCGTGACGGACCTGCAGGATCGTTTGCGCACCGTCGCCGAGACAACGCCTGCGGGAGAGACCATTTACGGCGACGGGTGGATCGAGACATTCTGGCCCGAAAAGCGCTTCCCTAACCGCGATGATCTTGATGCGGTGACAACAGATCATCCCGTCATTTTACAGCGTAGCGATGGCCACGCCGCTGTCGCGAATAGCCTCGCGCTCAGCCTCTCAAATATTGACGAGACGACAGAAAATCCGTTTGGCGGCGCGATCAATCGCGATGAAACGGGGCGTGCGACAGGCATGCTGATTGACAATGCGCAAAGGCTCACAGCCGCGCTTATCCCTGATATAAATGAAGAGGACCGAAAAGAAGCCTTCACAGTCGGATCCGATGTTTATGCCTCCCGTGGATGGGCCAACATCCATTCCATGAGCGTCGTCGCTGGCAATGTCCCGATGATTGATGCCCTATCCCAGAGCGGTGATATTGGCATCCGCGTCTACAACTCCGTTGGCATGCATATCGATAATGTCAAAGACGAACCGCTGGATATGGAGGCCTTCCCGACCAGCACCTCACCGCGCGTTGTGACCCGCGCCATTAAGCTCTACGCCGATGGCGCGCTTGGCTCTCGGGGGGCGGCTTTGCGCGAACCGTATGAAGACGATCCCAACAATCTGGGCCTCATCACGCTTGATAAAGCCGCAACCATGCCCGTTCTGGAGAAAGCACTACGAGAAGGCATTCAGGTCAACATCCACGCCATTGGCGATGCGGGCAACCGGACCGTCTTGGACTGGTATGAAGAGGTGTTTGCCCGCGTTCCCGTAGAAGAACGCGCCGTTGAAAACCCGCGCTGGCGGATTGAACATAGCCAAATCCTAGACCTCAACGATGTGCCGCGATTTGAAGCGCTCGGCGTGATCCCGTCCATGCAGCCGAGCCACGCGATCGGCGATTTGCACTTTGCCGTGCAACGGCTTGGACCACGCCGCCTCAAAGGCGGTTATGCCTGGCGGGCGCTGATTGATAGCGGGTCGCGTATCGCCGGCGGCTCTGATGCGCCCGTCGAAGTGGGCGATCCACGCATTGAATTCCACGCCGCCATGCTGCGCACGGACCTACAAGGCTACAGCAATTCAAATTGGCAGATGGATCAAAAGGTTGAGCCGCAAGAAGCTTTGAAGATGTTCACCCTCTGGCCGGCTTATGCGGCCTTCCAGGAGGATGAACTGGGCAGCATTGAAGTCGGAAAGAAAGCGGACTTCAGTGTTTTCGACGCCGATATGCTGGATGAGAATATCCTGCCGATGGACACAAACCCTATCATGACCGTCGTTGACGGTCAGGTGATATGGGAACGCGGCGACTGACCTTTATCGATCAGGCGCCGTCCCCTTCACACTATCCTTTTTGCGCATCGCCCACATGGCACCAAGAATTGAGCTATAATCATCCGTCCACGGTTTGACAGACGGGCTCGGCGTATAGTGGCTCAGCATATCCCCGGGCTTATCGAGTGCGGCGAGTACATCTTCCCGGCCGACAAGCACGCCATCCGCCGCAAAGTCATACCCTTGGTCGAGATGTGTATCCGGACCCCGCCCAACAAAACGGATACTCAATCCTTCGGCTAGCGCGCTCTGCGCGGCCACAGACGATACATCGGCAAAACGGTTCGACGTGTGGAAGAAGATCAAGCCTTTCTCGCTCGACAGACGTGTCTGATAAAGCTGGATCGCTTCGCGAGTCAGCAAGTGCGCGGGTATTGCGTTCGAAGTGAAAGCATCGATCACGATTAGGTCTTTGCTGGCTGCGGGCACGTCAAAGAGACGCTGACGGGCATCGCCAACCAAGATGGTCGCTTCCGGTGCGCAGCGCGACATGAAGCTAAATAAGTCCGGGCGTTTCGCGAGCTCCACAACCTTGGGGTCGATTTCAAAGTAGGTCCAGTTATCGCCGGGCCGCTCAAAGCAGCTCGTCACGCCAATTCCGAGACCAATCATAGCCACGTTGGACGGACCACCCGTCACTTCACGAGAGGCTTTGATGACCTGATCGAAAGCCGCCCCAGTTCTGTAGTAAAGCTGCCCTTCGCTTAAGTGACCCTCTTCGCGTAACTGATAGCCATGAACCGTATCACCATGCTGGAAGCGATGCTCTGTGCCCGCTTCGCCCTCAACCACGGTGACCGTCATAGCGGAGAAGAAAGACCGATCTTTATAAAGCGTATTATCCGCCCCAACACTGGTGAAGACCGCGACCATCGCAAAGGCTGCCATGGTGAAGATACGGCGGTACATATCAACGCCGAACGCGTTTAGCGCGACAAAGGTCAAGATCGCACCAACAAGAGCTACCGCGTAAATCGATACGCTAAACAGCAGGAGCGCTGACACAGCCACTACGGCGCTGAGTAAGGCGATGAGGCCAAGACGCAGTTTCTTCGGATCTGGTTTCGCATAGGCTGCACCTGTCGGCAGAACAAAGGCCGACACGAATAAGATCAAGGCATATTCATACACACCCGCAAACAGGATCGGCGCGAGCAAAGCATTAAAGATACCGCCCAGAACGCCGCCAACGGACATCACGATATAGAAAATGGTCAGGCGGGACACATCCGGCCGGGCTTCGACCAGACGTGCGTGGCAATAGAGGCTAATAAAGAACACAACGGCGAGGCTTCCGCCCAAACGGATGAAAGGCGGCAATGTCGGGATAGCCGCAACGTACAGACCAATAAGCGGCACCCATGGCATAAGCCGCGCCATTTTAGCGGTCGTGACCAGCGGGCGCTTGGCGAACACAATCACAAAGGTCAGCAAGTAGAGCGCCAGCGGCAGGATCCAGAGCAACGGGCCCGAGGCGACGTTGCTGCTGGCAAAGGTCGTCACGCCGAGCATTAAGCTGGACGGGATGAAGGCGAGGCCGGTCCAAAGCGCGATTGTGGGTAGTGACAGGGGCGCTTGGCTGAGCGCGGCTGGCGCTGGCTGTGTCACCTCAGCGGTTTTCGGCTTGCGCTGGAGGTAGGCAAAAGCGCCACTACCAAGCAGACAAAGGACAAGCGCGGCATAGCCTAAAGTCCAGGTGGATGTCTGCGTGCCGAGCCGCAACTGTGGTTCAATAATGAAGGGATAGGCCAGCAATATCAGCAGGCTACCCGCATTACTGGCGGCATAAAGAAAGTAAGGATCGTCCGCATCGGGATGATCTGTCCGCGAGAACCAACGCTGCAAAAGCGGGGCATTGGCTGACAGCGCGAAGAACGGCAAGCCTACTGTCGCCGTGAATAACGCCAGCAGCCAGAGTGTCGGCATGCCTGTATCCGGCGGGCGCAGATTTGGATCAACCGCCAGCGGCAAGAAGAGAAGGCCTAACGCTGTCACGGCCACATGCAAAGCGACTTGCCCGCGCAGCGGCACATAACGGCTCAGCACGTGGGCATAGACATAGCCGCCCAGCAAAAGCGCTTGGAAGAAGACCATAGCCGTATTCCAAACATTCGGGGCCCCGCCCAGCAAAGGCAGAATGAGCTTTGTAAACATGGGTTGGAC
>CAWUKE010000058.1:0-11421 GCA_963922935.1 uncultured Alphaproteobacteria bacterium
GTCTATAAAGGCCGCCAGGAATATATGGATCAATGGAAGGCTCCCCACGCGGTCGACACGCCGAAGCGCACCTTGGAAGAAGCCATCGAAGGCGCGGACGTCTTCCTCGGCCTGTCCGTCGCGGGCATTGTGACCAAAGAAATGGTCGCCTCCATGGCGCCCAACCCCATCATCTTCGCCATGGCGAACCCAGAGCCGGAAATCCGCCCGGAAGACATTAAAGCCGTGCGCGACGATGCGATTATTGCGACCGGGCGCTCTGACTATCCGAACCAAGTCAATAATGTCCTCGGCTTTCCTTACATTTTCCGCGGCGCGCTCGATGTCCGCGCGCGCAATGTGAATGATGAAATGAAGCTCGCCTGCGCCCGCGCTTTGGCTGATCTCGCGCGCCAAGATGTGCCGGAAGAGGTCGCCGCCGCTTATCACGGGAACCGGCCGCAATATGGCCCGGACTATATCATCCCGGCCCCGTTTGATCCGCGCCTGATTAGCGAAATCCCGCCTTATGTCGCCCAAGCCGCCATGGATACAGGCGAAGCCCGCCAACCCATTGAAGATATGGACGCGTACCGCCGCAGCCTCGCCCGGCGTCAGGACCCGACCGCCGCAATCCTGCAAGGGATCACGGCCTCTGTTGTCGAAGAACCCAAAACGATTGTCTTTGCCGAAGGCGAAGAACCGGCTGTGATCCGAGCCGCCCAAAGTTTCCAACAGCGCGGGCTTGGCAAAGCCATCCTGATCGGGCGCGAAAAGCCGATCTACGACAATATGAAGCTGCTCGGCATTGAAAAGCCAGAGAGCCTGACGGTGCTGAACGCGCGGCTGTTTGACCGCAACGCGGAGTTCACGGAATATCTTTATTCGCGCCTGCAACGCCGGGGTTACCTCCGCCGGGATGCACAGCGCCTGGTCAATAACGACCGGAACGTGTTCTCGGCGCTGATGCTGCACCATGGTCTAGCCGATGGGATGGTCTCTGGCGTGACGCGCTCACATGATGTTGTCTTGCGCGACGTGCGCTTGGTGCTGAACCACCGCAAAGATGAACGCACAGTGGGTGTGTCCGTCGTGGTCAATAAACAGCGCACGCTGTTTATTGCCGACACTAATATCACCGCCATGCCGACATCCACAGACCTGGCCGATATCGCAGAGACCACGGCGCATTTGGCCCGGACCTTTGGGTTCGAGCCGCGCGTGGCGATGCTGAGCTATTCAACCTTTGGCAACCCGCCCGTGGGTGAGCGCATGGAGACCGTGCGCGAAGCCGTGCGCATTTTAGACGAGCGCGAGGTCGATTTCGAATATGAGGGCGATATCGCGGCCGATGTGGCGCTCGACCCGCTGCACCAGCTGACCTATCCGTTTTCCCGTCTGACCGAGACCGCCAATGTGCTGGTGATGCCGAACATCCATTCCGCGTCTATTTCGACCAAGATGCTGGACAGTGCCGGCGGCGCAACCGTGCTGGGCCCGTTCCTGACGGGTCTCGAAAAGCCCGTGCAGATTTGTAAGCTTGGCAGCACGGCGTCAGAGATCCTGCAAATGGCGATGCTTGCCGCTTTTGCCCCCGGACATGAGGGGCACTAAGCGTCACGACGACGAGTAGATGCCTCTCAAAAACTTTGTGGGCGCAGAGCACAGCTCCTTAACGCTTGTTCTATAAGCGACGCGCCATGGACCCGCGCCGCAACATTAAAACACTTGAAGGCTTTCGCGAGCACGTCTCCGAACAGCGCTATAGCGTGATGCGCCAGCCCATTGTGGGCCTCTCTGATCAGCGCATTTATCACTATGAATGGCTCGTCCGGTTTGCAGGCGAAGGCACGGAAGGCGTGCTCCGCCCAGCGGAGCTTTCTGGAGCGATCCGCGATCTCGACCTGTCCATGCTGGCGCAAGCTATTCTCGTCTTAAACGATGATCCCGACGGGCCGGGCATCGCCATCAATCTCTCCGGCGCGTCGATCGATCGGGAAACGTTCAAGCCGTCCGTATTGGCTTGCCTCACCGCTCTCAACGCATCGCCCACACGGCTTGTGATTGAGCTGACTGAGAGCTGGGATATGGAAAGGCTGGATCTGGCGGAAAGCCTGATCACAGAGCTTAAAACGCGTGGCCATCCCGTCTGCCTTGACGATGTAGGCGCGGGGGCTGCCTCTATCCGCTATCTTCGGGCTTTACCAGCCAACTGGCTCAAGATCGATGGCGGCTTTGTGGCGGCGGCGTTTAATTCGGCCCGCGACCGCGCCATCCTTGAAGCGCTCTTATCGTTGCGCGAAGCGCTCGACGTTCGCTTCATCGCGGAAGGGGTGGAAACCGTCGAGCTCCTCGATTTTGTGCGCCGTCTCGGCTTCGATGCGGCCCAAGGTTACGCCCTTGGCACGCCTGAACCGGAAACCCGAATCGCTTGCGGAACGTGACAGCGCTTTTTTTGCAAGCGTTACGGTTCCGTTAACTATGTTTTGTTTCGACAGAGTAAGGTGATGCGGCTATCCAAAATCAGGTGATTCGGACGCGCGAGGGGAGGTCAGATGTCATTTTACCAGACAGACATGCCTCGCAATGCCCCGTCTAAACGGCGGGACCTCGACACATGACGCCACAGCCCTTCGCCCCTGCGCAACCTGCCACTCAACCCTCCAGCCCGGTTCAAACCGCAGCCCCGCCCATGCCTATGCCCAACCGGCAGGCCGCTCAAGCCGCGTACCCGCAAGCGAACAGACCACAGCCCCAAAACCCTCAAGCCCACCAAGGCAATCGCGCTCATCAGGGCCATCCCACTTTTCCCCAAGCCCAAGCCCAAGCCCAAGCACAGTCCGCAGCGGCGCCGCAGCCGGCGGGGCCTCACAAAAGCGATATGACAGCTGTCCGCAGCCTGACGCCGGATACAAATCTGATTGAGCGTTTTTCCGACCGGGTCGGCGGCGTTCGGGCCTTTCGCGGGTTGTTGATTGCCTCGCTTTCTTTCCTGATGCTGTTTGCTGTCCTGTTCCTGACAAAGACACTCTATGATCGGGCGCAGTACAACACTCAGGCGAGCCAAGCGTTTCGAGATGAAGTCGAAACAGCCTCCACAAATGTGGCGCGCACGATCGAGACACAGCTCGCCCCCTTGCAGATGGCCATGGCGTTTTCACGCGACCCGAACGTTATTGCCGAACTCGCCCGGCGGTCCAGCACTGTCGAAGGGGTCGCCATATTGGACACGGCCAACCGCGTTTTGGCCGAAACAGATGGGGCGGGCGCCGCTCTGTCGCAGATTAATCTTGAGGGTCTACAGGACGGGCAAGCCAATATTGTTTCGTTGACCCAATCCAGCACGGGCCGAACGGCGCCTGTGATTGTTCTGCGCAATCAAGGCTTGTATCTCGCGACGATCCTAAAGCCTGGCACCCTGATCGGGACGCGGATGAAACACCGCGCTTTAGTCGTGACCACGGGCCGAATTATTGATGGTAACGCTGCGATCAGCCAGAGGGGAAGCTACTCTTATTACGGTGTCGCGCCCAACCAAATCGCAAATATGGTCAATAAAGATCGGGTTTCAGTCTCGCCCACATTAGGCGATCGCAAATATTGGCTCGCTGTCAGCAGGGTGCCGAACTGGGGGAATACACTCGCTGTTATGGAAATTCGGTCTCGAGAGATGCCGAGTTTCCAGCGCAACAACCTCATGATGTTTGGCCTCATGTTTTTGGGGATGGCTTGGCTCGTTTGGATGTGGATGAGTCGGTTAATGCGTCAATTCGATGCCATTCGCGAAACGCAAGATAACAGTGAAATCAGCGCCCAACGCTATCAAGTGGCTATTGATGGCTCTGGTGGGGGCGTCTGGGAAATTAATCTTACCCACAACACGGCCTTTCTATCCGCGTCTCTGGCTAGATTGTTCGGGATTGCGGAGCAGGATACACAGATTAGCCTGCCGCAGTTTTTGGGCTTGTTTGAAGCCAATGATCGCGATGTGCTCTATAATGCAATCCGCCGCGTCCATGTCACAGGCAGCTTCAACCTTGACCTCACGCTTGCGCAATTACCGCTCTTTATTGCCTGTCGCGGACAGTCCTCCACTCGCGGGGTGGACCAAGCCAGGGTCATCGTTGGCGTCGCCCTTGACGTGACGGAAACCCGCGGCACACAAGCGCGTCTTCAAGCGGCGGAAGCGCGCCTGTTCGATGCACTACGGGGAATGAATGATAGTTTTGTGATCTGGGACCAGATGGACCGCCTGGTCCTCTGGAACCGTAAATTCGAGGATTTTTTTGGGTTTGAACCCGGCAACCTTCAAGCGGGTATGGACTATGCGATTGTCGAACATTACGCCGCTCAGGTCGTTGCCGACCGACGTGACCTTGAAACGGGCGAAGGCAAGGAAATCCAACTCTCTGATGGGCGCTGGCTCCGCTATCAGGAAACCCGCACGCAAGATGGCGGGCGCGTCTCTATCGGAACAGAAGTCACCGCCATTCGATCCCGCGAGGCTGAACTGGAAGCGAACAGGGACCGCCTTGAGTCCACGATTAATGTCCTCCGTGCTTCCCAACTTCGGATCGTTGAACTGGCCGAAAACTATGAGCAGGAGAAGATCCGCGCCGAACAGGCCAGCCAGTCCAAATCTGAATTCCTGGCCAATATGAGCCACGAGCTGCGCACACCGCTCAACGCGATCAATGGCTTCTCTGACATTATGAAGAAGGAAATGTTTGGTCCACTCGGCGATCCTCGCTACCGGGAATATGTCTCCGACATCCTCTTCTCTGGCCAGCATTTGCTTAGCCTCATCAATGATATTCTGGACATGTCCAAAATTGAAGCCGGTAAGATGACGCTCAACGTCGAAACCGTTTCCATCGACAAAATGATTCAGCAAGTGCTGAGGCTTATACGGGGTCGAGCCGACGAAAATCGACTGAAGCTTTTCTATAACCCCGTAGAGGCGCAAGATATTGAAGCTGATCCGCGAGCGCTGAAACAAGTCCTGCTAAATCTCGCCACGAATGCAATTAAATTTACGCCAGAAGGCGGCTCTGTGACGATTCAGGTTGACCCGAAAGCGTCGGGCCTCATCATCCATGTCACGGATACAGGTATCGGCATTAGCGAAGAAGACATTGCTCGCCTCGCACAACCTTTCGAGCAGGTCGATAGTGCTCACGCCCGTCAAAATGAAGGGACGGGTCTCGGTCTGGCGCTCTCCAAATCCCTTGTCGAACTTCACGGCGGAAACTTTGGCATTCGATCCGCCGTTGGCCAAGGTACGACTGTGACCTTCACCCTTCCGAATGCGCCGATCGTCAAAGATAAGCGCCACTCCAGTTCTACAGTTGGACATGAATTCAATAAACTTGCCGAAGACATCGCCGCCGTTCTCAATTCTGATGAGGCAACACATGTGCCCGGGCTTGCTGAAACATCGCAACCCGTTGGGCCGCCTATGGCTGGCGACGGGCTAGCCGCTCAGGCGGCCGATCAAGCCGCTTAAAAGGCGCGACGGCGCTTACGATCCTTTTGTGTAAAAGGCCCCCGTCCGCGTCGAGAGCAGGGCATCGAGCGGGATGTCTTCCTGCTTCAGAAAACCAGACGCGGGTAGTTTGCCGTCCCGCACAAGCTCGATCACCGCAACGACAGACCCTGCCGTCGTCCACGCAATCGCCGTTCGGCTTTTGCCGGCGATCATCAGCGGCTTATAGCCTTCGACAAACTCTTCGCGCCACAGCTTGCCGTCTTTCAGGCCTTCAGCGGCGACATGGACATAGACGATGTCTTGGCTGACGGGGGGTTTCGCTTTGACCAGAACGCGGCCGGCCTCTTCTCGATTGTCGCGCATGAGCAATTCGTGGAAGAAGAAGTTCATCAACTCCGCATGGCCGGGATAGCGCATGGTCTTGTAGTCAAGATTGGCGACTTGGCCATGATAGGTCTCGCACATGGTGCCGAGACCTCCGGACGTGGTGAAAGCTTCGAGCTTCACGCCATCAATATAGATCGTCTCCAACCATTCCATGGAGGAGACCATTTTGCGCTCGCCTTCTTCGATGACTTCGGAGTCGTTCAAATATTCGTTCACGACACCTTCGGGCGACCAGTTAAACGCATAGCCCATCAGGCCTGTCGGATGTTGCGGCAGCGCACCCACCCGCATTTTGCACGACCGGCACTCTTCAAAGCGGGAAATCAGCTCCGCGCCGACAATGCCCACAAAACCAGGGGCCAGCCCGCATTGCGGCGCCATCAAACCTTTGGAGGTCTTGGCCAGATCGCGGATATGGTTTGTCGTCGGGACATCTTCCGTCAGGTCGAAATAGTGAATTCCAGCGCCGTGTGCGCGGTCCGCGACCTTCATATTCAGGTGGTATGGCAGGCAGGACAGAACAGCATCGACATCGCCAAGGACCTGATCCAGGGCGGTCGCATCGGTCACATCAATCTTGGTCACGGCATGGGCGTGATTGTCCGGTTTGGCGGCCATATCGACACCTGTGACCGTAAATCCGCTATCATGCAGCAACTGCCCCGCCAGCGCGCCGACCTTGCCTAGGCCTAGAACAGCAATGCTTTTCATGTCCGATTCTCCCCTAAGACCTTTGCGCCATAATCCACTGAGGCGATAAAGTCATGCCCACCAAATGGGTTTACACGCTGCGTTCGTTTCGCCATCCACGGCGACATGACACCTGTACCGGCCGATCATATCCGTGCGGAATTCTCCGACCGTTTGAGCCAACTCTATCGCGATGAAGTGCCGGCCTATGGCACGCTGCTGGATATTGTGGCCGAGATTAACGGCGATGACGCCGAGACACGCCTGGGCAGCGAACGCCACGGGGCCATCCGATTAGGCCAGCCTTCCGAATTATCCGATATAGCCCGCCTCTTCGGCGCGATGGGGATGTCGCCCGTGGGCTATTATGATCTGTCTGTTGCGGGTCTGCCCGTCCATTCCACGGCTTTCCGCCCGGTTGAGGCTGAGGCGTTTGCGATTAGTCCGTTTCGGATGTTCACCTCCCTGCTGCGGCCTGAAATGATCGGCGATGATGATCTGCGCGAAAGCGCCCTCGCCGCGCTGGAGGGTCGGGATATTTTGCCGGAACGCGGGCGGGAACTCTTGGAGAAATCGGAAAGCGACAATGGCCTACGCGATAGCGATGCCCATGATTTTGTGGGCGAAGCCGTCACCGTCTTTGCGTGGCGTCCCCGAGCGCGTGTCGACCTGTCGCTTTATCGCCAACTGATGGACGCGCATCCCCTGATCGCGGATATCGTCAGCTTCCAAGGCCCGCATATGAACCACCTGACCCCGCGCGTGGCGGATATTGATGCCGCGCAAGAGGCGATGCGCGATGCGGGGCTTGAAGCCAAAGCGATCATTGAAGGCCCACCCCGCCGTAACTACCCCATCCTGCTGCGCCAGACGGCCTTCAAAGCGCTCTCTGAAGAGGTCGAGTTCAAAACCCCTGACGGATGGGAAACGGGCACGCATACGGCGCGTTTTGGCGAGATTGAACAGCGCGGCGCGGCCCTGACGCCAAAAGGGCGCGCGCTATATGATCAGTGCTTAACGGCCGCCAATAAGGCCAAGGCCGAAGGGCGCGAGCATGAGGCAGCCATGGCGGACGCCTTCGCCACCTTCCCGGACGATTGGGACGCCCTCAAAACCGAAAAACTCGCTTACTTCGGCACAGACGGCACGCCCCTCACCTATGAAGATTTCCTCCCTGTCAGTGCAGCAGGCATCTTCCGCAGCAACCTACGCGAAGATGGCGGCGCGATGCGCGCGGCAGACGCCGATCAGGCCGGATTAGAAGCCGCGATGGGCCGCCAGTGCCTCGATATGTTTGCGCTTTATGAGACGGTTAGCGGCTAGCGGCTACTCTCTACGCAGGATCATTTCCGTTAGAGCATTGCCCGTCCAGTGGCTCATAAAGCCAGCCTTCACCGCGACCGGATCATAAGGTCCCGCCACCCAGTCGGCGAAACTGATATCACCATGTTCCGCTTTGTATTCCAGATATTGGCGGAAGAACCAGCCGAGCATGCCCGTCTTGCCGTGCTTCACATGCAGATATTTAAACGAGAGCTGCTCCAGCGCCTCTTCAATCGTATCGCCCATCCGGAAGTGCCGATAGAGAACGCCCATAATCCCCGTCCGGTCCGCGCCGCTTTTGCAGTGCATGAGCGCGGGATAGGCGATCTCTTCAAACAGATCGCGCGTGCCGAGAAGCCGTTCTTTGGAATGCACATCACGCGAATACATTCGATAGTTCACAAGCTGAATGCCGTGGCGCTCGCAGGCTTCTTTTTCCAGCAAGTAAAACCCCTTCGGCGACGGGCCGCGCAGATTAAGGATCGTCTTGATGCCTTCATCGGCGAGCTTGGCGATTCGCTTGGGCGAAGGCTGGTTTTCGCGGAACATTCCGCCGCCAATATCGTGCCGATTGGCAAATCGCGCCCGCAGAAAGCCATGATCGCCCCAAATCAGGTCGCGATAAGCCTGTTTCCGATCAGCCGGATCGTTGAGATCAAGCGCGGTGTAGGGTAGGTCCGCCATGACGCCAGCCGTTAACAAGGGGAGAGAGCGTGTTCAAACGATTGATGCGCTCCACACTCATGCAGGCACTGCTGGGCGGATTAGTCGCCCTGTGGATGACCCTGGTGAAATATACGACGCGGTGGGAGGTGATCTATCCCGAACGCGCGCAGCCTTTGATCGATAATGGCGACGGGCTGATCGCGCTGACCTTTCATTCACGCTTTCTGCTGCTGACCAGCGCGTGGAAGAAACACTACCAACATCCGCATGTGCTTATCTCGCGCTCGCGGGATGGCGGGATCGTGGCCTGGACCTGTAAGTGGCTAGGTCTGTCCACTGTGCGTGGATCCGCAAAGAACGCAGCCAAAACCAAAGTCAAAGGCGGCGGCAAGGCGGGGCGCGATATTCTCACCGCGATTGAAAGTGGCGGCTGTATCGTGATTACGCCTGACGGCCCGCGCGGCCCCAGGCAGCATGTCCCGATCGGGCCGTTCCGCCTCGCCCGCCTCTCTGGCGCGCCGATTCTGCCTTGCACATTTGCGGTCAAAAACCGGAAGCAATTTGATAGCTGGGACCGCTTTATCTTACCGCTGCCTTTTGGGCGTGGGCGCATCGTTTGGGGGACGCCGGAACATATTGCGTCTGACGCCAGCGACGCCGCGATTGAGACCGCCCGCGCCCGCGTCGAGGCCGAGATGAATGCGCTGATGTCCGAAGCGGATCAAGCGCTCGGGCATGACCCTATTCTAGCTGCGGATAGATCGTCGTGACAGGGCCAACCGCTTACAAAATCGGGACAAGCGCCCTGTCACTTTTTCTGCCGATTTGGCTCAAGCGCCGGGCGGCGAACGGCAAGGAAGACCCGGCGCGCCTGTCAGAGCGCTTCGGCCACCCCTCAAAGCCCCGGCCAGAGGGTCAACTCATTTGGCTTCACGGCGCGAGTGTCGGCGAGACGCAAATGCTGCGCCCGCTTATGGATCGCCTACTCGCGGCGGATCCCGCGCGGCATGTCCTCGTCACGAGTGGGACAGTCACATCGGCTACGCTTCTGGCCGCGCAACTCCCCGACCGCGCGATCCACCAATATCTGCCAGCCGATACACCCAAATCCACGCGTTGCTTTATCAATCACTGGCAGCCCGATTTGGGAGTGTTTGCGGAGTCTGATCTCTGGCCGAACCTGATCATGACGGCGGGTCGGGCCGACATTCCACTCGCCCTGATCAATGCCCGCATGAGCGAAAAGAGCCTGCGCGGATGGCAACGACAACGCTCTCTCGCAAAGGCCGTCTTTGAGCCATTCCAGCTCATTTTCGCTGCAGATGCGCGCACAGCAGAAGGCCTTAGCCAGCTCACCGGACAGACCGTCCCCATGGTTGGCAATCTGAAATATGAAGCGCCCGCTTTGGCCTATGATCAAAGCGAAGCTGAGCGTTTGAAAACACAGATCGGCGACCGCCCCGTCTGGCTCGCCGCATCAACGCATGAGGCTGAGGAAGACGTGTTTCACCAGTTGCGCGTCGCCCTGCCGGATGCCTGCATGATCTGGCTGCCGCGACACCCAGAACGCGGCCGGGCTATTGCTACAAAGTCCGGCCTCCCGTTGCGGTCCAAAGGCGAGACGCCCACACCAGCGGGCTATATTATGGACACGCTAGGCGAGATGGGTCTGGCGCTGGCCTTAGCCGATGTCTGCGTGATGGGGGGGTCGCTTGACGCCAGCTTGATGGGTCACAACCCGCTGGAGGCAGCCCGCGCAGGCGTTCCGGTTTTGAGCGGGCCAAACGTGGCGAGCTTTACCGATTTATACGAAGCAATGACCACAGCTCAGGCGACGCGAATTGTTGCACCCGACGATATGCCGGACCATATCCGAAAGGGCATGGATGGATCACTAACTGATATGACAGACCGCGCGAAAGCCTTTGCGGCGGCACAGACAGGCGCGCTCGACAAAACCGTCGCGGCGTTAGAGGCTTTGCTGTGAGACCGCCTGAATTCTGGAACGAACGGGACGGGCGCGACTCCGCACCCATGCTGCGGCTTCTGCTCTGGCCGATCAGTAGGGTCTATGCCTGGGCCGGACGGCGGCGGCGGGCGAAAACCGACCCGCTAGACCCTGGCGTGCCCGTCATCTGCGTCGGCAATGCCACGATGGGCGGGACGGGCAAGACGCCTGTCGCGCTCTATATCCTGAAAAGCCTGCGCCGCTTGGGCGTCAATGCCCATGCCCTGACCCGCGGCTATGGGGGCCAGTTAAAAGGCCCCGTTCCGGTCAATCCGCGCCACAGTGCGGCGGAAGTCGGCGATGAGCCCCTCCTGCTCGCCCGCGCCGCGCCCGTCTGGGTCTCGGTCGCCCGCGATGAAGGGGCGATGGCGGCGGTGTCTGAAGGGGCGGACGCGATCGTCATGGATGACGGGCATCAGAATCCGCAGCTTGTGAAAACGCTGTCGCTACTCGTTGTCGATGCTGAAGTTGGCTTTGGCAATGGCTGCGTGGTCCCCGCAGGACCGTTGCGTGAGCCGCTGAAAGACGCGCTCGCCCGCACCGATGCGGTGATCCTCATGAAGCCAGACCCGAGCTATGAAATTGAAGATCATCTGGCCGAGCAACTACACGGGCAACTTGTCATTCCGGCCTATCTGAAACCCCGTAACGCCCCGCCACCGGGCAAGCTGTTCGCCTTTGCCGGCATTGGTCGCCCAAATAAATTCTTTGATAGTTTGCGCCGCATGGGCGCAGACATTGTTGATGAACGCCCCTTCGCTGATCACCACAAGTTCAGCGACGAAGAGGTCGAAGAGCTGTTCCTGCTCGCCAGTGAATATGACGCCACACTGATCACGACGGAAAAAGACCATGTCCGCCTGCCGAGCGGTTATCGGCG
>CAWUKE010000059.1:0-11384 GCA_963922935.1 uncultured Alphaproteobacteria bacterium
GGTAGATCCGGTGCGTCCAGAGGGACGGCTCATCCGCTTCGTCCCAAACGGGCCATCGATGATGCTCTAGATCGTTAAACGCTAAAAACTGTTTCGGACGACGCAGCAGCTTGGCAGCGTCCGTGAAATCTGGATCCGAATGGCAGGCCCGATCAAAGGCCTCAATGAAGGGCTGTATGACCGCGCTTTCGCAAAACCGGGCGCAGGCGGCGGCATAATCTGACAAATAGGTTTCCAGATCGGCCGGGTTGTCAAACGCTTCTGCGAGTTTCGCGTCGTCAAAGTCGAGCTCAAAGTGTAGAACCGCCAGCGTATTGTCATGAATATCGACGGTCGCCAGGATCGGGCGTTGCACATCGCGAAGCTGCCGAAGTTCGGCCCGTTCTGCGAATTTTTCCATATCGCTTACGATGGCCTCCGAAAGGGTAGCCCGCGCTAGAGGCATGGTGAACCAGGTCGCGTGATCCTGATCCAAATGGCGATATTTGGTGAAGGGTCGCTCAGGCGGCGGGGCGAGGCGCGTCTTATAGGTCACACCGTCTTGGCCGGGATTGGTGGCCACGACTTTTTCGAGGAGTTTGGAAAAGGCTGGCGCGCGGGCAAAAGCCATATCCGTATCGACATTTAAAAGCGTACGAAACGGGCTGATGAGGCTAATGCGCATAAGATTAGCTATGCCGAGATAGAAGGCCCGCGCAAGTCTCTGCGGCGCGTATCACTCGGACGGCGATAAAATTTCGATCTCTCCATAGCCCAGGCGAATGACCCCGCGATTTTGCAGTGTGTCGAGGGCTTTTCCAACGCTGACCCGCGACAGCCCCAATGCAAATGCCAGATCAATTTGGCGGATTGGCAGGACGTTATCGTCAAACCCACCCATCTGGATCAGGCGGCGCAGATGTTTTTCGACGCGGTCTTCCTTAGACGCTGTGCGGAGGTCATCGGCTACATCCAAGGCCGCATAGAGGCGGTGGGTGAGGGTCCGTAGCAGGGCCTGCGATAGATCCGCATGGTCCGCCATTAAGCGTTTCATCATCTCAGCTGAGATTGTGAGCAACGATGTCGACCCCAAACTTTCTGCATCATAGGCGCGCGGGGCATCCATAAAGAGCGTCG
The DNA here is from genome assembly GCA_963922935.1 of uncultured Alphaproteobacteria bacterium. Classification (GTDB taxonomy): domain Bacteria; phylum Pseudomonadota; class Alphaproteobacteria; order Caulobacterales; family Maricaulaceae; genus Litorimonas. The sequence goes on from CAWUKE010000059.1 coordinate 1,117, forward strand.
CTTCGCCGAAACAATGACCCTCCCCCAAGATGCTGGCCTGCGTGTAGCTGCCTGCGGGATCGTAAATCCCAAAGCGGACATGTCCGAACAGAATAATCGACAGGCCCGCTTCTTGATTGCCGCGATTATGAATGAACTGTCCGTCCGCATAGGTGGTCGTGCGGCCCGAAGCCTTTAGCGTCCGCATGAGGGGTGCGGGCAATAAATGCGCCAGAGTCGTTTCCGTAAATGGGGTCACATAAATTTCTCTAAATGCTAAATTATTAGCATTCAATAGTGCCGTGATGAGATAGGTCTCTTAAAAACATCGGGGATTTGTTATGGAAAAGTGGATCATATTGTCCATTTTCATTGTTTTTGGAGTGTTGGAGGCCTTCCACTCCGGCTTCTTTCGCAAAGCCCGGGCCGTCAACGGAGACGGCATTGTTGAGGTCATTAGCGCCTTGGTCCTGTTGATTGTCACGCAGCCGCTGGCACTTTTAGGCGGCGGGTTAGTGGCGGCTTTCTTGCTTCCTAATCAGGCGGGCGCGCTGGCCTCAATCCCGATTTGGGCGGCGATAGGGCTCTTTCTGATCTTTGATGATATGATGCAATATTGGTGGCACCGCCTGTCCCACAGTGTGCCGTGGCTTTATAAGCTTCACCGTCCGCACCATAATGCCGAATATCTCTCGGTCCGTATCGTCTATCGGAACAATATTTTCTACTATGTGTTGATGCCGGGTCTCTGGTTCTCCGGCGCACTGATCTATCTGGGTCTGGGCTGGGTTTACGCCGGCTATATCGTGGTCAAAATGGCGGTGATCATCGGTGCGCACAGCGACGTACGCTGGGACGAACCGCTTTATAAGATCAAATGGCTCTCACCCGTCATGTGGGTCGTGGAGCGCACGATCTCGACCCCCGCCACGCACAGCGCCCATCATGGGAAATATGCCGATGATGGCGTCACAAATTACAAAGGCAATTTCGGCAATCTGCTGTTTTTCTGGGACATACTTTTCGGCACGGCTAAGATTACGCGGCAATATCCCGAGCATTTGGGCGTGGAGAACTTGCCCGATACATCCACCGCCGAACAGCTCTTCTGGCCGCTGGTGCGAACGTCTCCAGCGATCGAGCCAATTGAAGCGGCGGAGTAAGCCCCCGCTAGATCGCCTTAAACGGATCCCGCATCAGGATGACGTCTTCGCGCTCGGGCGAGGTGCTGACCATAGAGACCGGGCAGCCAATCAGTTCTTCGACATGGCGGACATATTTCACGGCTTCAGCGGGAAGCTGCGCGGAAGACCGTGCGCCGCGTGTGCTGCCGTCCCAGCCTGGCAGGCTTTCATAGATAGGCTCGACCCGCGCTTGTAGAGACGCACCTGCGGGGAGGCGACGGATGATTTTACCGTCGAGGCGATAGCCCGTGCAGATTTTAATCTCGCTGAGACCATCCAAGACATCGAGCTTTGTCAACGCGATCCCCGTGATCCCGCCCGTGACGATAGCCTGTCGGACCATGACGGCATCAAACCAGCCACAGCGGCGCTGCCGCCCGGTCACTGTCCCGAACTCATGTCCGCGCTCGCCCAGCCGTTGACCAATGTCGTCGGTCAATTCCGTCGGGAAGGGGCCTTCGCCCACGCGGGTCGTGTAGGCTTTGGTAATGCCCAGCACATAGTTCAGCGCGCGCGGGCCGAGGCCGGTTCCGCTGGCGGCTTGCCCGGCGATGGTGTTAGAGCTGGTCACGAACGGATAGGTGCCGTGGTCAATGTCGAGCATCGCGCCTTGCGCGCCTTCAAACAGGATGCGCTGTTCGGACTTCGCCGCATCGTCCAGCACCTGCCAGACAGGCGCCATAAAGGGCAAAATCTTCGGCGCAACATCGAGGAGGCTCTGCGTCAGCTCATCTGCGTCTACTGGCGGATGTCCCAAACCTTGGCGCAGCGCATTATGGTGGTGCAGTAAATTTTCGACACGCGCCTGCAAATGCTCCGGATCATTGAGGTCACACACGCGGATTGCGCGACGGGCGACTTTGTCCTCATAGGCGGGGCCGATGCCGCGTTTTGTCGTCCCGATCTTAACGCCATCCACGCGGTTTTCACGAATACCATCCAGTTCGGAATGGATCGGCAGGATGAGGGCGGCCGATTCGGATATCTTCAGATTATCCGGCGTGATCGATACACCTTGGGCTTTTATCCGCGCCATTTCGTCCAAAAACGCCCACGGGTTGAGGACAACGCCATTGCCAATGACAGAGAGCTTGCCGCCGCGCACAATACCAGACGGGAGCAATGAGAGCTTATAGGTGGTGCCGTCGACTACTAGCGTGTGACCCGCATTGTGGCCGCCTTGAAAGCGGGCCACGACGTCGGCACGGCTCGACAGCCAATCGACGATCTTGCCTTTTCCTTCGTCACCCCACTGGGAGCCGACAACGACAACATTAGCCATGAGACATTCCTACCCGTTCACCCGCGCGGGGCCTTAGCCGGAGCGGGAGAAAAAGGCGAGGGGCTAGAACCGCAAAGCGGTGCGGAATCCCCAGCTATCCAGACCTTCATTGGAGCCTGAGGCGATGATATTGCCGTGGGAGAGGTGTTCGACAAACACTTCCACAGCCAGTTTGCGATTGACGCGATAGCCCGCTGTGAAAGCATTGCGGAACAAGACGCGGCCGCCAAATTCAATATTGCGGCCTTGGCGGAATTCCAGGTCTTGGAGATCAATTTGTGCTTGCAGAACTTCATCGTCGGTAAACGGACCTGTGATCGTGCCGTCCTGCAATCCTTGCAGGAGCGCGCTCGGCTCATTCTCTAATTCGCCGTTATGGACGACGACGCCAGTCGCCCATTCCCCGTAAAGTCGCTCCCCGCCATACCAGCGGTAAAGGGCGCCTGCACCGCCATAAGATGTGCGACCCCCAAGGTTCAGCGTGCCGCCGACCCAAGGCTGTGGACGGAATGTGTCACGCAAGAAACCGGGTGTCAGGCGGGTCAAGAACTCAGATTGCGGCAAGATGATTTCCGCGTTGAGCGCACCGCTATTTTCTTTGCCCTTTGTCGCGCCCAGCCCAAAAATAGAGACATCATGTTCCGTGACGCCTAGCCGAAATTCGGCTTGGTCGCGCAGCGGGTCATTGATTTGCGCCAATGCTGGGGCGCTAAAGCCCAAAACCACAGCTCCCAAGACTAAAGCTAAGGATAGAATAAATCGTGTCATGCCGCCTCTCTCAGTGCTCTGTGCCTTTGGCGCGCGCGTAAAGAGAGGTCAAGTTGGCCCGCTTAAAATAAGCTGCCTTGTGACGTCGGTGCGCTCACTGTTTTGCGACGCGTCCGCCGTCGGGTGGGGCGTTTGCGGCTGCCATGTTTTTTGACAATCTCAAGGCTGATCTCTCGGAAACCCGGTTCGCGGCGAAGGGCGTAAATCTTCGTTTTGGCATCGCGCGCCGCTTGCTCGTGATCGACAATGCGCTCAGGATAAAGCCGCGGGATGACGCTGGCGGCTTCATCCCATTTCCATGGTTCTTGTAAATATTTGTCCGGCACGTCCGCCAACTCAGGCACCCAGTGACGGGTAAATTCACCCGTCGGATCCTGATCATAGCCTTGCTTGACAGGATTGTAGACGCGAACAGTATTCATGCCCGTTGTGCCGCTTTGCATCTGCACTTGCGGCCAGTGGATACCAGGCTCAAAATCCGTAAACTTGCGCGCATAGACGAGGCCTGTTTCCCGCCAGTGTAGCCAGAGATGGTAGCTCGCGACCGCCATCAACATGGCTCGCATCCGAAAATTCAGATAGCCCGTCGCGTTTAGCGCCCGCATGCAGGCATCGGCAAAGGGCAGGCCCATCTGCCCTTCGCTCCACGCCCAGAGTCGTTCGGCAGCCTCCGGATCCTCGCTGGGATTGGGCCGCAGACCGTCATAGCCGGAGTGCAGGTTGCGGAACTCCATTTCGGGTTCGCTTTCCAGCTTTTGCGTGAAGTGACAATGCCAGTGCAAACGCCCAGAAAAGCTACTCATTGATCCGCGCCACGTACCGACTTTTTCGCCCGCCTGCGCGAGTTGTTTCAGCTCCTTTTGCCGCACCCAAAGCGCTTGCGCCGTTTCCCGCATAGAGAGGCAGCCATACGCCAAATAAGGCGAGAGACGCGAGCATTCGTCAAAGGCGGTGACGGGGCTGCTCATGGCTTTTCGGTAGTTTTCTCCGCGCTGATGCAGGAAACTATCAAGCAATCGCCGCGCCGCCATGCGCCCGCCTTTTTGTCGCTCCGGGCAGGGATCAGGGTTCATCCCAAGGTCGCGCCAGGTCGGCATGGGACCGCTAAACAGGTTGGTTCCGTTAAGCCTATCAGGCGTTTCAATTTTGGGCAGGCCCATAAACTGGTCCCATTTCTTGGACCAGCCGTCGCGGTCTTTCAGCGGGCGGAAGACGCCGAACTGCTGATATTCGTGCCACGTCACGCCGTTTTTCTGACACCACGCTTTAACTGTCTTGTCGCGCTGGAACGTCCAATCATTGCCCGTTTCTTCGTGACTATGGAGGGTAATTTCGAACTGGCTTTGCAGGTCAGAGAGGACGTCCGTGACGGTCCCGGTGCGCACGATGAGCTGCGCGCCGAGTTGGGTCAGGCGCAAATTCAGCTCGAGCAAGCACTCGCGGATAAAACTCCATTGACGGCCGGATGTTTCGGGCAGATGCCAATAGTCCGGCTCAACCACATAGAGCGGAATGACAAAGGCCCCGCTGTCAGCCGCCGCTGCGAGGGCGGCATTATCTGCCACGCGCAGATCGCGCTTTAGCCACACAATGCGGGCTGGAGGTTTTAGGGCCGTTTGGGTCACGTTTTAGTTACGGCGATGGGCCGTTGATTGTCTGCGCCTGCGGCTCTAGGGCGCGGTCTATGACTGCAAAACGTGATTATTCAGAGGTGACGGAACAGATTGCCGCCGTGTTGGACGGCGAGCCGAACCGCGTGGCGCGTCTGGCCACCATTGCCTGCCTGCTGTCTGAGGCGTTTGAAGATTATTTCTGGACGGGTTTTTATATGGTCGATCCGGATAAGCCGCGAGAGCTGATTGTGGGTCCCTATCAAGGCACGCTGGGATGTTTGCGTATTCCCTTTGGGCGCGGTGTCTGCGGCACGGCGGCGGCAGAGGGCGTGACGCAAATCGTGGAGGATGTGCACGCCTTTCCCGGCCACATTGCCTGTGACGCACGGTCAGAGAGCGAAATCGTTGTGCCTGTCTGGGACGGCGACACATTGATTGCCGTGCTGGACGTGGATAGCACGCGCAAAGGGGCGTTTGATGAAAATGATGCGGTGGCTCTTGAAAAAATCGCCACGATGGTCGCGGCTTAGGCTAATCTATCGATGCGGCCCACAAGCTGGGCAATTCGGATCGGGCTTTAAGCTCACGGTCCGGCTTTCTGCGGTCAGACCCTCATAAACCCAGAGGCGTCCCGCGAGCGTATCGCCAGCCCCCGTGATTAGCTTGATCGCTTCAAGCGCCATCTTGCTGCCGACCACACCCGTCAGCGCGCCAATGATGCCAACTTCCGCGCAGCGTTCTTCTTGGGGCGGCGTTTCCGGCACGAAGCATTGATAACACGGCCCGGGCTGGCCAAAGACGCCGACTTGCCCGGACCAGCGCCCGACAGCGCCAGAGATGAGCGGCGTGCCTTTTGCCAGCGCCGCGTGGTTGACTGCAAAGCGCGTCGCAAAGCTGTCCGTCCCGTCGAGGATCACGTCAAAATCGTGCAGCAAGGTTTCAGAATTTTCCTCATCCAGTCGCCGCTCTCTCGCCCCGGCAATCACATCTGGATTGATCGCCATGAGGCGATCGGCCAGCGCCCGCGCCTTGGGCTTACCAATATCGTCTGTGCTGAATTGAACCTGGCGCTGTAGGTTGGATGCGTCGACACTATCATCATCAATCACAACGATATGACCGACGCCAGCCGCCGCGAGGTAGAGCGCAGCCGGACCCCCAAGCCCGCCAGCGCCCACAATGCCGACTTTCGCTTCCAAAAGCGCATTCTGCCCCGCGCCGCCAATCTCGCGCAGGACAAGATGGCGCGCATAACGCTCCGTTTGGTCTGGACTCATCTCAGATTAGGGCGCTGTGCTGCCTGCGGGCTTGTCGCTACCATCATCAAAAAGCGGGGTTGAGAGATAGCGTTCTGCAAAAGACGGAATGATCGTAACGATGCGCTTGCCGCGCATATCAGGCCGCGCCGCGACCATCAGGCTCGCCGCAATCGCTGCACCAGAACTAATGCCCACAGGCACCCCGTCCTCTGCCGCCACATGTTTCGCCGTGCCAAACGCCGCGTCAGAATTCACGGTCAGCACTTCATCGACGAGGTCTGTATCCAGATTTTCCGGAATGAAGCCTGCGCCAATACCTTGGATTTTGTGCGGGCCTTTTTCGCCTTTGGAAATCATGGGGCTCTCGACGGGCTCGACTGCCATGATTTGAATGTCGGGGTTCTTCTCTTTCAAGAACCGTCCGGCGCCTGTCAGCGTGCCACCTGTGCCGACACCGGCGATGAAAACATCGACTTCTCCGCCTGTATCGTCCCAGATTTCGGGACCGGTTGTGGCGTAATGAATGGCGGGATTGGCCGGATTGTCGAACTGGCCCGCGCGCACTGCGCCCGGTGTTTTCTCAATGATGGCTTCCGCTTCAGCGATAGCCCCCGGAATACCGCCAGCGGCAGGTGTGAGGACGAGTTCAGCGCCGAGCAGCTTCATCATTTTACGCCGCTCAATGCTCATGCTTTCGGGCATAACGAGGATGGCCTTATAGCCCATGGCGGCGGCGGCGAAGGCCACGCCAATGCCTGTATTGCCAGAGGTCGGCTCCACAATGACCCCGCCGGGTTTGAGTTTGCCGGCTTTTTCCAGTTCTTGCAGCATGTTGATCCCGATGCGGTCTTTCACGCTAGCGCAGGGATTGAAGAATTCCATTTTGTAGCAAAGATCAGCGGGGAGGCCTTCGGTTATACGGGGCAGGCGGACTAGCGGCGTGCCGCCCATTGTGTCCAAAATAGAATCGTAAATCTTACCGTGAGCGCGCATGGGAAATCCTAACTTTGAAAGCCGACCGTGAAAGCCAATCGGGCGGCTTATAGCTTATGAAAAGGCGGTGTCGCCAGTTACTGTGATGGTCATATGGAGGCCGTCGGCCTGAAAATCACGCTCTGCTTCAATATAAGGCAGCATGTCTAGCAAACGTGTGCCGAATCCGGTCTTTCCTGACGGCGCTGAAATCGGCACGTCACAGCGTTCGACCCAGGTGAGTGTCAATATCTTGTCCTTAAAAGTCCAAGAGACCAAAAGCGATCCACCTTTTTCACCAAGGCAGCCATATTTGGCCGCATTCGTGGCGAGTTCGTGAATGACCATACAGAGGTCTTTTGTCGCCTGGAGCGAAAGCCGAACACGTGGACCATTTATCGTGTGGGCGCTCGCATCCTCGTCCAAATAGACTTGCAGTTCGCCTTCAAGGATTTTTCGCACCGTGAGACCGCGCCAGGAATCTTCTGCCAGCATGAGGTTGGACCGCGCGACAGACCGCAAACGGTCGACAAAGTTTGTTACAAATTCAGGAACGCTTGTGGCATTGCGACCGGTAATGCGCGCGATGGAGGTCACGACGGCCATGATGTTCTTCACACGATGTTGAAGCTCATGCTTGATCGCCTCATTCTGCTTCTCCAGCTCGTGCTGTGCGGTGATGTCCTCGGCGCGTTGAATAAGGCCGACCACACGGCCCTTCGTGTCAAAGAGGGGGTCTTGCGTGGCTTGCCAGACTAATTCCCGGACGGTCCCGTCCTCATGTTCCAGTTCAAACGGTTGTTTGTCGAGCTGGGTCGTTACGCCCTCTGACAAAGTACGCGCGAAAATGGCGCGAACCGCTGCGACGCGTTCTTCTGTTTCAGGGAAACAGTCAAACACATCCCGACCGAGCAGTTCGCTCAGTTCGCTATGTGTCGCGGCGAGGTAGGAGTCGTTGGCGTAGACAAAGCGCTGTTTGCGATCGAGAACCATCAAGGGGATCGAAACGCTATCGATCAGCGCCTGCTGCTCTGGTGTGACGACAGAGCCATCACTTCGGTTTTGGCCATCGCTCATGCGGTTCCTGTCGACCCATAACCACCCGATCCGCGATCCGTCTCATCGAGTTCCGCCACGACATGAAACGTGCCTTGCGTGACTTCTGCGAGGACCATTTGCGCAAAACGGTCGCCCCGGTTCACCGTAAAAGGCTCGTCGCCATGATTGATTAGCAACACGCCGACTTCACCGCGATAATCCGCATCAATCGTCCCGGGACTGTTCAAGACCGTAATGCCATGCTTCAACGCGAGGCCTGAACGCGGGCGGACCTGTGCTTCATACCCGGCGGGCAGAGCCATGCAGAAACCCGTCGGGATGAGTTTACGTTCGCCGGGCGCGAGCGTAACAGGTTTGTCAATTGCAGCGCGAAGATCCGTGCCGGCGGCTTGAGCCGTTTCAAAACTGGGCAAGGCGAGGCCGTCAAAATGCGGCAATGTCCGGACGCGGATTGAAACAGTCGTCATGAGATCGACCTAATCAGCATCCTCTTCCAACTCTACCTCTTTCTGTAAGTTATCCAGAGGGATGTCATCCGTTTCGGAGGCTTGAGGATCCTCTTCGATCGCGTCAGCTTCGCCGTCTTCAGCCGCTGGCGTATCGTTCTCGCCGTCCGGAAGTGTGTCTGATGGTATTGCGTCTTCCGCTAGTTCCTTCACGGCGTCAGGAGCGTCTGTCTCGATAGGGCCAGGCTCCGTTTCGGACTCGGTGTTGTCAGCATCGGAATTTTCGTCAGCCGTTGTTTCGGCTTCCTCAGGCGCAGCGTCGTCACTTTCGCTATCTTCCTCTGGCGCATCCAGGCCGTGATCGCGTGATGAGAAGTCGGCCAGACGCGCTTCAAGCGTCGTCTGCATCTCCTCGCTCATCGGATAGGCGGACGCATATTTATACCGGAACGCACCGTCCTGGAAATAAAGCGTGAGGCTATCGCTCTCATTCGTGTCGAAATCCTGGCTGAGAGCAAAGGGGATGCCTGTCGCCAAGATTTTATAATCGTCTTCATCCGGGACGAGATCGTTGCGCTCGCACATCAACGCGCGGATAGGCCGATCCTCAATGGTCAGGCTTAGCTCTGTGTCCTCATCATAGACACCAAGCAGAAAGTCCCCCGCGGGTCGGAAAGACGCAACTTCTAATCCGCCGCCGGACTCGTCTTCGATATAGTCCATGATCACGACTTCGCAGGACGCGATATTTCCGGCCTGCGCTGAGACCGGCAAAGCCAAGCTGGCGGCGGCCATCATCCATGCGAACTTGCTCATGTCTGGCCCTCAAAATGGGTCGCAATCCGTCGGGCGAGCGCGCGGGCGGCCGCGCGTTTGCTCTGTCGGGGCAGGCGTGTTTCGTCGCTATCGGTAACAATGATCATCTCATTCTCCTGACCGCCCATCACGTCACCGGACACATCATTGGCGACAATCCAGTCGCAGCCCTTGCGCAGGCGCTTAGCCCGTGCCTGCTCGACCACGTCATGGGTTTCAGCCGCAAAGCCAATCACAAGGTCGGGGCGCTTATCGCTGTTGCAAACTGAATGCAGAATGTCCGGGTTCTCGACCAGTTCAAGCGGCGGGGGTCCACCTTTCGGTTTCTTGGTCTTTTTCGCGGTGCTGTTTGCCGGACGCCAATCGGCCACCGCCGCGACAGAGACGAAGATATCGGCGGGCAAGGCAGTCTCGACGGCTGTCTGCATGTCAAGCGCGGTTTCGACAGAGACGGTTTCCGGGCCTGCAGGTGTGGGAATGGCGGTCGGTCCTGTGACCAATATCACCTCGGCCCCCAAATCAGACAGGGCTTGGGCGATGGCGTAGCCTTGCCGCCCCGAGCTATGGTTGGACAGATAGCGGACGGGGTCGATGGGCTCGCGGGTCGGGCCGGCTGTCACAATGGCGTGCTTGCCCGCCAGCGGTTTGGGTGCGCGCCAACCGTCGAGTGTTGTATCGCTTTGCAGCAGGGCTTCGATATGATCGGCGATGACGTCCGGCTCGCTCATGCGTCCATCGCCAAACTCACCACAGGCCATTTCCCCTGCGTCAGGTCCGATGAAAAAGGCGCCCCGTTCAGTCAGCGTTTTGATATTGGCCTGAGTGGCCTCACTCTCATACATGCGCACATTCATGGCGGGCGCAAAAAGGATGCGCTTGTCAGTGGCAAG